>JANOYR010000232.1:0-16061 GCA_031428975.1 Polaromonas sp.
GATTGGTCAGCCAAGCCCATGCCATAGGCGCTGAGCACGCCCGCCATGGGGTGCACAAACACCTGCGTCATGCCCAGTGCATCCGCCACCAAACAAGCATGCTGGCCACCCGCGCCGCCAAAGCACTGCAAGGTGTAGCGTGTCACGTCGTAGCCGCGCGCTACTGATATTTTTTTGATCGCATTGGCCATTTGCTGCACGGCGATATTGATAAACCCCTCGGCCACGCTCTCGGCACTGCGGCCTACTTTATCAGCCAATACGTTAAATTGCGCCAGCGTAGCCTCATAGCTGAGCGCCTCGTCTGCATTGGGGCCAAACACTTTAGGAAAATAGCGTGGCTGCACCTTGCCCAGCATCACGTTGGCATCAGTCACGGCCAGCTTACCGCCACGGCGGTAGCAAGCAGGACCCGGGTTAGCGCCCGCGCTCTGGGGGCCCACGCGAAAGCGTGCACCGTCAAAGCCCAAAAGCGAACCGCCGCCCGCCGCTACTGTATGGATACTCATCATGGGCGCACGCATGCGCACACCCGCAACCTGCGTTTCAAATTCGCGCTCAAATTCACCTGCAAAATGGCTCACATCGGTGGACGTGCCGCCCATGTCAAAACCTATCACCTTGGCATGACCGGCCAGCTTGGCGGTACGCGCCATGCCCACAATGCCGCCGGCAGGGCCACTCAAAATCGCGTCTTTGCCTTGGAAGCTGTGCGCATCAGTCAAACCGCCAGAAGACTGCATAAAAAACAGCTTCACGCCCGGCATTTGCTGGGCCACTAAATCCACATAGCGGCGTAATATGGGCGACAAATACGCATCCACCACGGTGGTATCACCCCGGCTCACCAGCTTCATCATGGGGCTGGTTTTGTGGCTCACGCTGATTTGGGTAAAGCCCTCTTCCCTAGCAAGGCGCTCAGCGGCCAGCTCGTGTTGGGTAAATCGGTAGCCGTGCATGAACACAATGGCCACTGAGCGCAAGCCTTTGGCATACGCTGCTTGCAGCTGCATGCGCAAATGCGCCTCATCGAGCGGCAGCACCACAGTGCCATCCGCCCCAATACGCTCCTGCGCCTGCACCACATCACTATAGAGCAGCTCGGGCAGCACAATGCAGCGGTCAAATAAGCGAGGGCGATTTTGGTAGGCAATACGCAGCGCATCCCTAAAGCCCTGCGTGGTCACCAGCAGGGTTGCCTCGCCTTTGCGCTCCAAAAGGGCATTGGTTGCCACCGTAGTGCCCATCTTCACGCATTCCACCTGCTCGGGCGTAATCAACGTGCCAGCTTGCAAGCCCAGCAAATGCCGAATGCCCGCCACCGCCGCATCGGAGTATTGTTCAGGATTTTCGCTGAGCAACTTGTGGGTCACTAGGCTGCCATCGGGGCGCTTACCCACCACATCAGTGAATGTGCCGCCACGGTCAATCCAAAATTGCCAGCGAGGAGTGTTTACTTGTGAAGTGCTCATGGTATTGATTATTGCGTGAAATAAGTACGGGGGTGATAGGGTGTGGCTCATTGGGCGTAATAGGGAACAAAAATCGTGTTCGCCTCGTTACCAACTGAGCGCACCCACTCGCGGCTGAATTTTTCGCCTAAGCGCTTGAGTTTGACCTCTAACTCTCTGGGGATTCTCTCTACTTTAATGCCATTGTTTTTGAGATCGTTGGTGGCATCTAAGTTGGCCACAAGGCTGAGCGCCCAGCCACGCGTTTGTGCGGCTTCTGATGCCTGCAAAACAGCAGTTTGCATCTCGGGCGCAAGTGCTTTGAATGCCGCAGCATTCACAAACACGATGTTTTTTGGAAACCATGCATTAATTTCGTAGTAGTGCTTGATGTGGCTCCACACCTTGTTTTCTGAGCCGGTGACCGAAGATGTGATCATGTTGTCCATGCGCCCCTGCGCCAAGGCCGTTGCCACGTCCACCATGGGCACATCCACTGGCGCCGCGCCTAAGAGCTGCGCTATGCGAACCGTGCTGGGGTTGTATGTTCGCATGCTGGTGTTTTGAAAATCCATCTCAGTGGCGATCGGTTTTTTTGAATACAAGCCCTGTGGCGGCCATGGTGCGGCATACAGCACCTTGAGCCCGTGTGCTGCCATTGCCCGCTCTATGCCAGGGCACTGCAACTGCCACAAGCGTAACGCATCCGAATAGCTAGACACCACAAATGGCACAGAATCTGCGCCCGCAATGGGAATTTCCTTAACCATTGATGACATGATAGTCTCGCCCGCCTGCGCCCTGCCTTCTTGCACGGCTGCGCGTATGTCGTTGAGCTTGGCCAAGCTACTGTTCGGGTAGAGCTCAATGCGCAATCGCCCGTTGGTCGCTCGGTCGACTGCATGTGCAAACTCTGTCAAATTTTTGCCATGAAACGACTCTATGCGGTAGCCTGTGGCCAGCTTCCACACAGTAGCTGCGTTAGGGTTGGGGGTATTTTGGGCAAAGCTAGCGCTCGCTGCCAGCAAGGCAGCCATTACAAAACGTTTCATAAAATGCTCCTAATGCGCTACTGACAATTAGTTCAAGTCATCTGGCGTGGCAGCCAAAGCACAATGTCTTGGAAAAAATAGGTTCCAAGGACGGCAATCATCATCAATACAAACAGCGGAAAAGCCGTGCGCGCTATGTAAGTGATCTCTCGTTTGGTCAGCCCCTGAATCACAAAGAGGTTAAAACCCACCGGCGGTGTGATTTGCGCCATTTCAACTACCAAGACAATGAAAATACCAAACCAAATCAAATCCAGCCCCGCCGCCTGCACAGTGGGCAGCAGCACCGCCATGGTAAGCACCACCATGCTGATGCCGTCTAAAAAGCAACCAAGCACAATGAAGAACCCGGTTAGCAAAAGAATTAGCCCAAACGGCGACAGATTTAAACTGCCAATGAACTCCGCTAGGTGGCGCGGCAAACCAATAAAACCCATAGCAAGTGTTAAAAATGCTGCGCCTGCCAATATCAACCCAATCATGCAATACACGCGGCAGCCTGAGATTAAGCCTTCTTTGAACTTGTGCCAGTTCAGCGAACCTTCAATTTTTGCCAGAAGCAGCGAACCCGCCACACCCAAGGCTGCAGCCTCAGTGGCTGTGGCAATGCCAGAATAAATCGACCCCAACACCAAGCCAATCAAGGACACCACAGGTATCAAATGGCGGGAGGCGTAGAGTTTCTGCAAAAAACTCATGCCTTCATCGGCCTCTGGCACTTTGTCAGGATTGAGCAGCGCCCACACGATGATGTAGCCGCTAAACAGCGTAGCGAGTAGCAAGCCGGGAATCACCCCCGCAATGAAGAGCTTGGCAATCGACACATTGGCCGCTACGCCGTACACAATCATGATGATGGACGGTGGAATCAGCAACCCCAGCGTGCCCGCACCAGCCAGCGTGCCAATGGCAATATCGTCTGGATAGCCGCGCTTTTTAAGCTCTGGCAGGGTGATTTTTCCGATGGTAGCGCAGGTGGCGGCCGATGAGCCTGACACTGCGGCAAATATGGTGCAGCCAATCACGTTCACATGCAGCAAGCGGCCAGGCAGACGGTTAAGCCAAGGCGCAAGACCTTTGAACATGTCTTCAGACAATTTGCTGCGAAACAAAATCTCGCCCATCCACAAAAACAGTGGCAACGCGGTGAGCGTCCAGCTCGACGTTGAGCCCCAAATGGTCAGCACCATGCTGTCGCCCACTGGGCGCGAGGTGAAAAGCTCCATGGCCAAAAGCGCTACGCCCAAGAGCGACACGCCAATCCAAGCGCCTGAGCCGAGCACGGCAAACAGAAGAATGACTAAAAATAAAGTGATGAGAACTTCCATAGTGTGCTTTCTTATTCGGTTTTAGCCAGTTCGCCTTCAACCGGCGCATCAAAAAATTCGTTGCCGGAGTAGCGCGCCCACAGCGCATGGCAAAACGACGCTGCAAAACCTATGCAGCCCAGCGCCATGGCCAGCTGCGGTATCCACAGCGGCGAGGCATCGGCCGATGGCGACACATCGTGCGTGGTGAAAGACACCCACACCAAGCGACAGCTAAACCATGCCAAGTACAGCGCCAAAGTGCTGGCTGCGCCCAAGCACCAATACTCCAGCGCGTTTTGCCAGCGTGGCGAGAGGCGCTGCATCAGCAGGGTGACGCGGATATGGTCTCCGTGCTTGAGCGTGCTGGGCAGGGCTAAAAATAGGGTAGCCGCTATGGCGTAGCCCGCATAAGCGTCTAGCCCCTGAATGTCCCAGCGAAACTCTCGCGCCGCCACGCCCAGCATAATGGACACAAAGGCCAGAACCATAGACAGGCACGACAGACCCATTAAACAACGGTAAAACTTATCCAGCACGCTCGCCATGGCGCTCTCCTAGGTTGATTTTCGATAAAACTAAATGCTATTTTTAAATAGCATACTATGACCATATGACGGTGACATTGGTCAATTTTTCTCATTATTTTTTGTTAAACGCATCCACCACGGCTTTGCCCTCAGCCCCAGCAGTTTTGAGCCAGTCTGCGGTCATGGTCTCGCCAATGGCCATGAGCTCTTTGCGCAACGCGTCACTAGGCGCGGTCACTCTCATGCCCTTGGCGGCCAGCTCTTTCACAAATTCGCTGTCCTTTTGCTCGCTCACCGCCCAGCCGCGCGACTCGGCGGTAGTTGCGGCTTTCAGCAGCGCGTCTTGGGTGGTTTTGTCCAGTGCGTCAAAGGCTTTTTGGCTCACCACGGTGGCATTGCGTGGCAGCCAAGCATTCACGGGGTAAAAGAATTTGGTTTGCTCAAAAAGCTTGTTTTCTACCCCGCTGGCGCTGGATGTAAGGAAATTCTCTACCGTGCCCGTGGCCAGCGCTTGGCCCAGCTCAGCCAGCTGAATGGTGGTGGGCTGGGCCTTGAGCATTTGGGCGATGCGGGTGGTGGCGGGGTTGTAGGCGCGCATTTTTGTGCCTTTCAAATCGTCAGGTCCGTTGATGGCCTTGACCGAATACAAGGATTGGCCGGGCCATGGCACTGAAAACATCAGCTTCATGCCTTGCGAGGCCAAGAGCTTGTCTAGCGCAGGCTTGGATGCCGCATACAGCTTGCGCGCCTGCGCATAGTCGGTGGCCAAAAACGGGATGGAGTCCACGCCAAACAACGGATTTTCATTGGCAGAGCCTGAGAGCAAAAATTCACCTGCGGGGGTTTGTCCGGTTTGCACAGCGCGTTTGATTTCGTTGGCTTTATACAGCGAGCCGCTGGCGTGCAGGGTGATTTTGAGCTTGCCTGCGGTGGCTTTGTCTACCTCGTTGGCAAATTGCTGCACGTTTTCAGTTTGGAAACTGCCGGTAGCGTAGCCCGTGGGCAGGTCCCACTTGGTTTGGGCGAAGGCCGTGCTAAGCGCGGTGGTGGCGCACAGGGAAATGAGTAGTTTTTTCATGGGGTTTCTCCAGTTAAAGATCCAAGTTGGTGGTTAAAAATTGAGGGTTTAAAAAATGGCAAGATGGTGGTTCAGCAAATCGGTAATCAGCATGGCACCAGGCGCATGGGTGATACAAAAGTCTGGCCGCGCCTGCACAATGGCCGCTTGCGGTGTGACACCGCAGGCCCAAAACACAGGAATTTCATCGGCCTGCAGCTGCACTGCGTCGCCGTAATCTGGCTTGGCTAGATCAGCAATGCCAATGCGCGAAGGGTCACCTATGTGTACAGGCGCTCCATGCACATTAGGAAAGCGCGATGTGATTTGCACCGCACGAATCGCATCTGCAGCTTTAAATGGGCGCATGGTCACCACCATAGGCCCGTGGAATACACCTGCAGCCTCGGTGGCCATATTGGTGCGGTACATCGGCACATTCACGTTTTGGTCAATGTGCGCAATGCGCAAGCCACCTTCTTGTAGCGCCTGCTCAAATGAAAACGAGCAACCCAACACAAAAGTCACCAAGTCACAGCGCCACAGGTTGCTGATATCGGTGGGTTCGTCCACCATGATGCCATCACGCCAAACCCTATACCGCGGCACATCGGTGCAAATGTCAATGTCAGCCCCCAAGCTGGGCAAAGCCGCCTCGCCCTGCTCGCCCACCGCCAGCAGCGGGCAAGGCTTGGGGTTACGTTGGCAAAATAACAAAAAGTCATGCGCCAGCGCCTGCGGCAAAATCACAATATTGCCCTGCACATAGCCATTGGCCAAACCACTGGTGTGGCCCGTCCATTCACCACTGCGGATGCTGGCTCGGGCAACCTGCGCGGCGTTAAGAAAAGGTGCAGTCTGTGGGTGGGTAGGCGTTGCGTTCACTGGATGTCCAAAATAGTCGATCAACATGGACGTGATTGTGGACAGGCTTGGCACATTGCGCAAACGCAAAATTTTTTGCTTAAGTCATCGAATATTTTGATGCTTTTTCACTTGAATAATTCGGGTAATCCCGTGTATTTTTAGTGCAATTCAATGCTGGCACGTCCCCTTTCGCTCTAGCCCTAGTCATCCCAACGAAACAAACACTTACACAAATAATTCCACACACCCCCTAAACGCGGGATATGAATTTTTTGTAATTTAGTAAATACTCCTAGGCAAGCAACAAAAGGGGAAATATGTGCGTGCAAGCAGTCAGCGCGGCAATAGCCAAAGCCAACCAAAAAATTCTATTCAAAACCAAAAAGACACGGCAAAAGCCCCCCCCCCCCCAGCTTTGCAGGCAATGCGCTTAGAGACCTCTAAACCTCTAGGTTTCGCCCTTTTCAGCAGCACCTGCGCCCATGCCTTGCTGTTGATACCCACCCTGATCACCCTGCAAATCTACGACCGCGTGCTCAGTAGCCGCAAGTCCGAGACACTGGCCATGTTGCTACTTGCTGCAGCGTTGGCGCTGCTAGCATGGTGGGCTGTTGAAAGCGCTCGCAGCAGGTGGTTTGCTGCGCAGGCAGCTGTGTACGAAGACAGGATGACACAAAAACTGGGTGCTCTGGCGCAACAATTGCAGCTGGAGCGCAACCCACGCGCAAATACCCAGCTTTGGCGCGACATAGCCATTGTGCGCAGCCTGTTGGGTAGCCCGGTGGCCATGGCGCTCATAGACTCGCCTTGGGCCTTGGTTTATATGCTGGTTATTACCGCCTTTCATCCACTGTTAGGCACCGTGGCCTTGCTTGGCATTGCGCTCCTAGCGCTTTTGGCATGGTTCACTGATCGCCAGCTCAAGCTGGCTGTGGCCAACGCCGAGGCGGCGCAAGCCAGTGCTACAGCTGCTGACGCAGAGATTGCCCAATTTGCAGAAATTACCCAAGCACACGGCCAGTCAAAGCAGGTAGCAGCGGCGCAAGCGGCCATGCGAGCACAAGCCAGCGCGCTGCGCCTGCAAGCCGATCTGCCTAGCCATGGCCTTAAAACCTTGGGCAAGCTAGCTCGCCAAGTGTTGCAAATAGCCATGCTGGCCGTGGGTGCGCTGCTGGTCATGGGCGGGCAGGCAACGGGCGGCGTGATGATAGCAGGCAGCATTCTGCTGGGCAAAGCGCTGATGCCGCTGGAGGTGCTGATTGGCTCTTACAAGCAAATTTTGCAAGGCCGCGAGGCTTTTAAGCGCCTGCGCATAGCCTACGCCCAAGCGGCGCAGTTAGCAGCCACTGCCCCGCGCACCAGCCTGCCCGCGCCCACGGGCGCGCTGCGCCTAGAAGGCCTGAGCGTGCAACGTAGCGCCTCACCAGCCACCACGGCCAGCACCCACACAGCCCCGCCCGTGCTGCACAACATTAGCCTCGCCCTGCCCGCTGGCGCTATGCTGGCCATACTAGGTGCCAGTGGCAGCGGCAAAACCACGCTCGCCCGCATCTTGGCGGGTGCAGCCAGCCCCAGCAGCGGCGTGCTCACGCTAGACGGCGCGGCGTTGGCCCAATACCACGACGCAGCCCGTGGCCAATTCACAGGCTATTTGCCGCAAGATTTGCAGCTGCACAGCGGCCGCGTGGCTGACATCATTGCACGCCGCTGGCTGCCCCAAGGCTTGAATCACCAAGATATATCTGAGCCAGACAACAGCGAAGCAGTAATCGTCGCTGCCAAATTAGCAGGCGCACATGAGCTTATCGTCAACCTGCCCCAAGGCTACGACACCCGCATTGGCCACGAGGCGGGTGCTGTGCCACTCAGCGGCGGGCAGCGCCAGCGCGTGGCGCTAGCACGCGCGGTGTATGGCATGCCACGCTTGGTAGTGCTAGATGAACCCAACAGCCAGCTCGATGCCGACGGCGAATTAGCGCTGGAGCAGTGCCTGCGGGCGCTGGCTGCCGCCAAATGCACCGTGGTGGCCATCACCCACCGCCCCCATTTAGTGGAGCTGGGCAGCCATGTGCTGCTGCTACGCGGCGGCGTGGTCGACCAGTTTGGCCCCAAAGAGCAGGTGCGCCAATGGATGGCGCAGCGCAACCAACTGGCCATGAAACGGAGTGCACAAGCATGACATCACTATTCATAGCAGATGCAGTTACGGGCATGACCAGCGCCCAACGCGCCGTGCGCCATTCAGCCCGCTGGACTATTGCAGGCGCAGTGCTTGGCGCCATAGCCTTGAGCGCTTGGGCAGCCCTGTCGCCATTGGCCGCAGCCGTGGTGGCCGAAGGCACTATCAAAGCATCGGGCAACCGCAAAAGCATTGTCCATGCCGAAGGCGGCATTGTGGCCGCCATCCATGTGAAAGACGGCGACACCGTGCAAGCAGGCCAAACCCTCATCACACTGGCCGACCAGCGCGTGGCCGCCAGCGCCGACAGCCTGCGCCAACAGTGGGTCACCGAAACGCTCAAAGCCAAGCGCCTAGAGGCCGAGAGCACAGGCGGCACATTCCCCGCAATCGGTAAAACAATTGACACCGCTACTCCCTCCGTTCGCACTGAGCTGGTCGAAGTGCTCAAAACCATCCCGCCCGCCTTAGAAACCCACATCCACACCACCCTAAAGCGCGAACAAGCCGTCTACACCGCCCGTGCCCACCAGCTGGCCGAGCAAGCCCACTGGCTAGGCGCCCAGCTGGCCCAAGTGTGCAACGAGATCGCCAGCGACGCCATGGTGATTAGCAGCACCCAAAGCGCCCAAGCCTTGGCGCAAAAAGAGCTGGCCAACAATGAAAAGCTCCAGCGCGAAGGCTTTGTGTCGGAGGGCAAGCTCATAGAACTGCAGCGCAGCGTGGCCGACTACCGCGCCCGCGTGGAGTCAGCCCAGGCCCAGCGCACCCAAGCACTGCAAAAAGAGGCCGATTTGCAACTGCGCCTGTCGGCCCAAAAAGCCGATTTTGCCAAACAAGCGGCCGATGAGCTCAAAGACACCAGCCAAAAGCTTGCTCAAATCACCCAAGAGCTGCGTCCCGCCTTGGATGCCCAAACCCGCCAGCGCATCACCGCGCCAGTAGCGGGCGAGGTGGTGGACCTGAAGGTGCACACCCTAGGCAGCGCCATTGCCCCACGCGAAGCGGTGCTAGACATTGCCCCCAGCGGCACCGCCTTGGTGGTAGAGCTGCGCATTAACCCCAGCGACATACACGACGTGCGGGCAGTGTGGCTGGCCAATACAAGCACAAGTGTAGATAAATCCGTTCGGGCTGAGCTTGTCGAAGCCCTCAGTGCAAAGCAAGCCGCCCAAGCCCACGTCATGCTCCCGGCCTACCGCGCCCGCAGCACCCCGCAGGTGGACGGCACCGTGGCCTATGTGGGCGCAGACCGCCTTACCGACCCCGCCACCCGCGCCCCCTATTACATCGCCCACATTACAGTCAGCCAGGCAGCGCTAAACGCCGCCAGCGCGCTGGCAGGCCAGCACATCAGCCTGCAAGCGGGCATGCAAGCCGAGGTATTCATCCCCACGCAGGCGCGCAGCGCTTGGCGCTATTTGCTAGACCCGCTCATTGACGGGGTGCGGCGCAGTATGCGGGAGCGCTAAGGCTACCAATACCCAGTTTCTTTTTCGCCACATTTAACCCCTTTTAGAAAGTAAGTAAACATGAAATCCACAACAAACCCAGAGCCACGACCCGCAGTCAAGTTTGTGCGCAAATACTGGCTGCCGCTTTCCATCGGTTGGTTGCTTGCAGCAAGCTTGGCAGTTTGCAGCTCTAAAACAACCGATCCTGCCTACTTGCCACCAGCCACCGTTGCTACATTGACAAACGAGCCCGGACGTCACTACACCAGCCTAAGCGTGCACCCCAATAGCGAGGAAATACTATTTCTAGAGTTCACAGATGGCATGCCAAGTCTTTCTCACTTGCTGCGCTACCACCTCAAAACCAAGCAACTGAAATATTACGATTTGCCATCAACACATGTGGTGCTCGACGCTGCTTTCTCCCCCACGGGCAACACCATCGTTATGCGCCGTGCCCCCAATGTGAGCGGGGATGACGAGGTTAAGCGCCAAGCATATGCCAGCAGTGAAATCGTGACCATGAAGGCCGATGGCAAAGACCTCAAAACCATTCCAATCCCCGCAGGGCTCAAATTCTCCCCTGTGATGTCGCACGACGAGAGGCGCATTGCGTATTGGCGCGCCACGCAAAGGCCAGAGGGCAGCAAGTCCTTTGCTTCGCGATTTGATGTGTGGGAATTTGATGTAACGACAGGCAAAGAGCAACCCTTCGCGGGGCTACACGAATTTTTTCAAGGGGGGCAGTTGCAGTATTTTTTAAGTGGCAATGAACTAATCACTGGCGCGGGTTTTCCAGCAAACCAACAATTGGTCGGCCGTACACCATCGAATTTCTCAGAATGGACTTCTGCTTACACCAAGCGATTCAATGGTAGTGAAATGTACCTATTAAAGCGAGATCAAATTCAATTGTCAGACCCTATTTTGACGGAGGCAGAAAATGCACGCAACGCTTCTATTGATTTAAAAAATAACTACTACTTCGGTGGACAAAGGCCATCCACATCCTTTTTCAGACGGACACCTGAAGGGCAAGTAACGCAATGGCAATACCCATGGAACCACCTTGGATCTTCATTAGATATGCTGGCAGTACCAAATTCAAGTGGCTTTATTTTTGTATTTGAATACAAAAATTCACCTTCGCGCGTTTCAAATTGGCGCGGAATAGCAATGTTTGATATTGAGCGTGGCACGTGGACGCAGCTCAGTATTCCCCCGCTGGAAACAGCAACGTCAATCCCCACGGACATTCCTACTTCAACCCGTTAATTTAATCTCAAGGAGTTAATCATGGCAGATAACCTAGATCCCCAGTGGGGCTTCAATTTCAAACCAACTGACCCCACTACGTGGCTTCCTACGTTTGGTAAATGGTGCGGGCCGGGCTGGTCAGCTGGCATAAAAACTACTACGCCACAACTTACTGCAGATCAAAAAGCAGTCTTACCAACAAAAATATCAATCAATGGACAAGAGCGAGAGAGCCCTGTCGATGCAGCATGCAGAAAACATGATTTTGCATACAGCGATGCTTATGGTCAACCAGACGCAAAGCTACAAATACTAAAAGCAGACGTTCAACTAGAAAAAGACCTTGCTGCCATGAGTTGGTCAAGCTTAACGCCAGCAGAAAAAACCTATGCCTCCCTTATGGCACCTGCTTTTCTCGTCAAAATACAAGCAGCAGATGTAGTCGGCGCAGGAATCGAAACCCTCAAAACCCAAGCCTCTAGCGCCTTTGATTCCATCAAATCCAGCGGCAATGATCCTAGCGGTAAATCCTTCACGGACGGCGAAGGAAGTACCTTCAATTGCAGCGCAGACCCGATGGGCAATTTGACGTTCAATTGCAGCAAAACGCTAGAAACTGGTGCAAAAGTAGAGGGCAGATTCAATGGCACAACGCATGCCACAAGCATCAACACCTTGAGCGCTGATACCGTCGTCGCCACCCTAGCTGAAGACCAAAACGGCGACGGCGTAGTCGATAAAACCACCACCAAGCTTGATGCCGACCACAACGGCGTAGCCGACAGCACCGTGGTGGCCATCACAGGCGGCGACACCACCAACAGCGTGGATGCCAACCAAAACGGAAACTACGAGACGGTGAACACGCTGCACACCAACGGACAGCGCGATGTTTACGAGAAGGACGAGGCCAATTTGGCGTGGGGCAATGCCACCACACACTACGACGCACTAGGCAAACTTGACTGGCAAGACGTGCGCAACGACGATGGCACAGTGGTTGGTCGTAACTGGGGGCAAACTGTGGGCGACGCGATGGAGCTGACTACCACCGTGTTTGACGCGCAGGGGCGCTTAGACTGGCAAGATGTGCGCAATGACGATGGCACAGTGGTGGCGCGTAACTGGGGGCAAACACCAGGCGACCCCATGGAGCTCACCACCACCGTGTTTGACGCGCAAGGGCGCTTTGACTGGCAAGACTTACGCAATGACGATGGCACAGTGGTGGCGCGTAACTGGGGGCAAACACCAGGCGACCCCATGGATCTCACCACCACCGTGTTTGACGCGCAAGGGCGCTTAGACTGGCAAGACCTGCGCAATGACGACGGCACAGTGGTGGCACGTAACTGGGGGCAAACCACTGGTGACCCGATGGACTTGACCACCACGGTGTTTGACGCGCAAGGGCAGCGCGATTGGCAAGATGTGCGCAACGACGATGGCTCGCTGATTGCGCGCAATTGGGGGCAAACGGCGGGTGATCCTATTGACGTGACGAGCAGTTTTATAGACGCACAGGGACGCTTGGACGAGCGGGTGTTTACATACGACGACAAAACGCGTGTTGTCTTTGACTTTGACGAAAAGGACGAGAAGGCATGGAGCTATACCCAACTGAACTTTAATGCTGCTGGCGCTAAGGATTATGAATGGATCAATAACAAAAATGGCTCGAAGGTATTGACCGACTGGGACGCCGTGGGCAATCAACCGTATAAGTTTTATACGGATTACTTTGACAGTGCTGGAAGGCTTGATTACGAGGTTGCTAGCCTTAAGAGTGGCAACCGCGTGGTATTTGACTACGATGAACGCGATGAACACAGTGGCTGGAGTACTGTGCGTTACGAGTACAACTCGGCTAACCAGATGGTGGCCGAAACTAAGCTGACGGATACTGGGTATTGGATTCACTTAAATCTCAACAGCAACCCAGATTCGGGCGCAGGCGGCTACACGCCTAACTTAGTTAACCCAGACATCCCTGACCCTAACCCAGGCTGGGTAGAGCCTTATTACCCTGATTACGACTGGGAGGGGGCTTATTGGTAGGTTTAACTACTTTACATAAACGCCAGCGCTGATTTCAATACCCCATCCACCATGAAAACACTTAGAAAGCGATATTTATGAAAAAAATAGGCAATGTCACCGTCATATGGTCATATCTCGCTATCTAAATATGACTAACTCGCTATTGAACAGAATCTCTAGCCGTATGCCTACGCGCTGTGCGTGCGCATACGGGTGGGAGTTGGGCTGTATGGGATGGCTTGATGGTTCACTGGGTTTTTAACATTACTTTTGGAGGTATTCGATGAGACGAATACAAAGATGGAATTTATTGGGTATTCCGATTCGACCAATGCTGGAATCAATATTGCAACGTTCAAAAAAGCATTTACTTGTTACAGTTTTAATTTCAATCACTGCATGTAATAACAATGCAAACCAAACTTTCGAGAAGACTTTAAGAGAAAAAATAGGAAGTGAAGATTTTTTTCAAACAAAAGTTGACCAACTGATTGGTAAAGAATCTTTACAAATTTGCCTCATTGAGCCTTACCAGCAAATGAATCAAATGTCGTTGTCATCTAAGCCCGTACCTGATTGGGTAGGTAAAGAAGGTGATTTTGGCTTTTTTATAAAAGGAAAAACTACTGATCAGTACCTTCGAATAACTAGAGGCGTATTTGAGTCTGGAACTAGTTATCCAGACGTTGGTGCAAATCGTTCGTTAAAGCCAATCAATGCAGGTAATTGCATTGATGTCGCATCTGCAAAGCTTGTATCGATGAAATTTAATGATCGTTTTTATATTTACTTATTAAAGGAATGATATGGCTACTATTTCTTACTCTCAGATCAATGCATACAAAGATCAATTTCAAAGTGAGGCGTATGCCATCAGCTCTGATTGGCGCGCTACTGAGGCGGTATGTGCTGGCAACACCAGTGCCCCCGCATTTTTGGGGAAAGTGTGCGTGGCACTGGGCGGACTAGTTCGCGGGTTTTGGGTGCGGCATGAGCGTTTTGAAAAGCTGCTATGCATGCGCACTTGTTTGCATGCAAACAATCGCGTTGGTTTACTACCGTCGGTAGCATCCATGGTACTTGCAGAGATAGTTTTAAAACCTAAATTTATGTAAAAAAATCTAACGTCATTGCCACATGGCCATACCGCGCTATTTAAATATGACCAAAAATTTATTAAAAATCTCTAGCTGTATGTCTACGCGTCCTACGTGCGCATACGAGTGGGGGTTGGGCTGCGTGGCGCAGCGTGATGACTCACAAATTTGATTAACTTTAAATAATTGGAGGTGATAAATGAAACCAGATAAGCATGCACTATTTCGTCGATTGCGACGAACGCCGCATATCTTCGCAGTAGGGCTGGCAGGTCTTTTAACGGCATGCTCGCCACCTGCAAGCAATCAATCAACCGAAGAGAAGGCTGCATCTATGGAAAGGTCCTCGGTATCACAGAAGGCTGCTCGCTTGAGTAGCGATATAAAAAAACTACATGAAAAATTGGTTGATGAAAAAAAGATGAAAGCGCACGAAGAGAACAGGGCGCTATCCACAGCTCTCATCAGCCAATACATACCAAAAGGCACAAGCTTTGATGAAGCTGAAGTGCTACTAAAAGCGGCTGGATTTGAGGTAATGCCCAGAGGCAATTCGAATTATCCAGATTCATCGCCAGAACGATACGCTGGATATTCTAGAAAAAAACTTGACTCAATGCCCATGTCATTAACTGAAATATCAGTGCTTTTATTTCCAAAATCATCAACTGACTACTCAGCTGTAATCAACTTAACTTCTATTCTGTTAACTACTTACCCCTAATGGAGATTCAAATGGCTCAAGAAACAATTACCGTAAATTACAAACCTCTTGGAATCGCTCTAGGCACTGGTACTATTTTTTATCATGAGACGATTATTTATACCAATGCTAGTGGTGCAAAATTCGTTGCTAGCTGCTACAACGCAAGTGGAACAAGCGGGAGCGGGAGTGCTGGATCACAAGCATATTCAAATGCTAGCTCTGTGGTTGAAGCTGCTACGGGGTTACCGACAGTATTTGGGAAATTAATTTGCAAAAGTGGGTCTATTGATGATCCTATATTACGAAATGCACTTGGCGATATTAATAGCCTGACAACAAATCAAAATCCTAGCGTGACTGTGGCTACAGGTACTAATTTAAGTACACAATGGGCAAAAATCGTCCAAGCTGAAACTGAGATCACCAATGCCAATTTCAACTACTCACCGCTAACGCTCAATTCAAACTCTGCCGCAAATACTGCGCTAACAGCTGCTGGCATCACGCCACCTTCTGACATTGGTATGTCGGGCGCGCATTGGGCACCAGCGGGCGGGCGTATCCTACCTACATCACTCACCCCAGCATCCAATATTGATGAGCCGTCTGTCAACACCGATGCACTTGGTAACCGCACGTTCTCGCTCATTGAAAAAGACAGTGCAGGCCACAAACTAGATGCCTATTCACTGACTACTAGCGTCGATGGAAAAACCGTGACAGGAAAGATCGACTCCAACGGCGACAATGCATGGGACAGAACAGAAACGGTTGTTGTACAAGCAGATGGCAGCACGGTAGACGATGTTAAAAACCTCAACAACAACGGCAGTCTCAAAAGCGAAACTACGCTGACAACTAACGCCACCGCCACTCTGTCCACCCTAGCCGAAGACCAAAACGGCGACGGCGTAGTCGATAAAACCACCACCAAGCTTGATGCCGACCACAACGGCAAGCCTGAGAGCACCGTGGTGGCCATCACAGGCGGCGACACCACCAACAGCGTGGATGCCAACCAAAACGGAAACTACGAGACGGTGAACACGCTGCACACCAACGGA
>JANOYR010000233.1:0-8547 GCA_031428975.1 Polaromonas sp.
GGCCGTGAGTGGATGGCCATTCGCGATATGGATGTGGCCGCAGCGGTGATCGGCATTCGCCCCATGTACGCCAAGCTCTCGGCCTTTGCTGTGAGCAGCTTCATCATTGGCGTGGCAGGTGGTTTGTGGGGCTTTGTGCACTTGGGCGCTTGGGAGCCAGCGGCATTCTCGGTCGACCGCTCGTTTCAGCTGTTGTTTATGGTGATTATTGGCGGCATGGGCTCGATTGTGGGGGCGTTTTTTGGCGCTGCGTTCATTGTGATTTTGCCGATCTTTTTGAACCAATTTCTACCACTCTTAGGTTCTTTGCTGGGCATAGAAATTTCTACCGCTGGCATCTCGCACGCTGAGTTCATGGTGTTTGGGGCGTTGATTGTGTGGTTTTTGATTGTCGAGCCCCATGGCTTGGCCAAGCTATGGAGCGTGGCCAAGCAAAAATTGCGGATTTGGCCTTTCCCCCATTAGCGCGGCAGGCTCGGCGTGTGCGTCGGGCATCGACAAAATTTGCAGTGTGAGGGGCTCGTAAACACTGACTTCCATAACTAGATTCGAGCGTTAAATTGTTGTGTTTTTTTGTGTATTTACCTTTTTTAGGAGTGAGACTATGAAGCTTCGTCAAATGACCATTGCAGCCACTATGGCAGCAGCTGGTTTGGCCTCTGTGGCCACCAATGCTCTGGCGCAAGCCAAAGAGCAGTTTTTCCCCATGCTGGTCTACCGCACGGGCGCTTACGCACCCAACGGCGTGCCTTTTGCCAACGGCATGGCCGACTATTTCAAGCTGGTCAATGCCAAGGGCGGCATCAACGGCGTAAAACTCTCTTTTGAAGAGTGCGAAACCGGCTATGCCACCGACCGCGGCGTGGAGTGCTATGAGCGTCTCAAAGGCAAAAACGGCGGCGCCACGGTGTTCCAGCCTTTGTCTACTGGGATCACCTTTGCCTTGACCGAGAAAGCCCCCGGCGACAAAATTCCGTTGATTACCGCAGGCTATGGCCGCTCTGAGTCTGCCGACGGCGGCGTCTTCAAATGGAACTTTCCGCTCTCTGGCACGTATTGGGTGGCAGCTGACACGCTGATTCAGCACATTGCCAAAAAAGAAGGCGGCTACGACAAGCTCAAGGGCAAGAAAATCACCTTGATTTACCATGACTCACCGTTTGGTAAAGAGCCAATTCCACTTTTGGAAGAGCGCGCCAAGATGCACGGCTTTGTGCTGAGCACCCTGCCAGTGACCCACCCTGGGGTCGAGCAAAAAGCCACTTGGCTGCAAATTCGCCAAAACAAACCCGACTACGTGCTCAACTGGGGCTGGGGCGTGATGAACTCCACGGCGCTCAAAGAAGCGCAAGCCACTGGCTACCCACGTGACAAAATGTACGGCGTGTGGTGGGCAGGCGCAGAGCCTGATGTGAAAGACGTGGGCGCAGGCGCTGCTGGTTACAACGCCATCATGATGCAGCATGGCGCAGAGCCAAACGCACAGGTAGTCAAAGACATCAACACCATGGTGCATGCCAAAGGCCAAGGCACGGGTCCTAAAGACGAAGTAGGCCAGGTGCTGTACATGCGCGGTCTACAAGCCGCGATGTTTGCGGTGGAAGGCGTGCGCGCTGCGCAAGAGCGTTTTGGCAAAGGCAAAGTGATGACGGGCGAGCAAGCGCGTTGGGGCTACGAAAACTTGAACTTGACGCAAGCCAAGCTCGATGCGTTGGGCTTCAAAGGCGTGATGCGCCCGATTTCTACCAGCTGCCAAGACCACATGGGCGCTTCATGGGCCCGTGTGCACACATGGGACGGCAGCAAGTTCAACTGGTCGTCTGACTGGCTGCAAGGCGACACACAGATCATCAACCCGATGGTCAAAGCGGCTGCCACCAAATACGCAGCCGAGAAAAAGCTGACCCGCCGCGACGGCAAAGACTGCCAGTCTTAATTTTTAGGTTTTAAAACCCTATACAGAACGCTAGCAACTACCTGCACAAGGCAGTTGCTAGTTCTTAGTGCAAACCCACGGTTGAACTTTAGCTTCACCGCCCAAGATTGCGCTATGAACTAGCACAGAGCACACCATGGAACAAACACCTAACACTCCCACTGCGGCATCGCCCGCAAAAAATATCGTCTTGAATGTCAATGGCATTGAAGTGATTTACAACCACGTGATCTTGGTGCTCAAAGGCGTGAGCCTGCAAGTGCCCGAGCGCGGCATTGTGGCACTGCTGGGGGGCAATGGTGCTGGCAAAACCACAACGCTGCGGGCGGTGAGCAATTTGCTCTCGGGCGAGCGCGGCGCGGTCACCAAGGGCAGCATTGAGCTGCGCGGCGAGCGCATAGAAAATTTAAGCCCCGCAGATTTGGTGCAGCGCGGCGTGGTACAGGTGATGGAGGGCAGGCACTGCTTTGCCCACCTGACCATTGAAGAAAATTTAATGACTGGGGCGTACACCGTCAAGAGCAAGGCGCAGATTGCCGCCAACTTGGAGAAGGTGTACGACTATTTCCCCCGCCTTAAAACCCGCCGTACCTCGCAAGCGGCCTATACCTCCGGTGGTGAACAGCAAATGTGCGCCATTGGCCGCGCCTTGATGGCCAACCCGACCATGGTTTTGCTCGACGAGCCATCCATGGGGCTAGCCCCGCAAATCGTAGAAGAGGTGTTTGAAATTGTCAAAGACCTCAATGCCAAAGAAGGCGTGACCTTCCTATTGGCGGAGCAAAACACCAATATGGCGCTGCGCTACGCCGACTACGGCTACATCATGGAAAGCGGCCGCATTGTGATGGACGGCCCAGCCAAAGAGCTGGCCACCAACGAAGACGTGAAAGAGTTTTATTTGGGCACGGGCGGCAGCGGAGAGAAAAAGAGCTTCAAAGATGTTAAAAGCTACAAGCGCAGAAAACGCTGGCTCGCGTAATTGCTTTAGCTGGATCACCCAACTGACGACAGCCATTAGGGCGGCAGATAAAACGCACCTATTAATTTTGATTTTTTAGCGCAATGTCACCGTAATATGGTTATAGTGCGCTATTTATTTTGTAGCATTTATATATGACTATACCCTTCTACGATGCCCTAGAAATCCGCTCTACCGATGCGCGTGAGGCAGCGCTTATGGCTGCCCTGCCTTTGCAAATTGCGCATGCGCAGGCCAGCAGCCCCGCCATGGGCGAGCTGCTTGGCGGCATAAATGCAACTTCTGTCAACAGCCGAGCGGCGCTGGCCAAGCTGCCCGTCACGCGTAAGGGTGACTTGCATGAACGCCAAAAAGCCGGACGGGAGGCGGGGCGCGACGTGTTTGGCGGCTTTAGCAGCGTGGGCTGGGGGGCACACATGCCCCGTGTATATGCCAGTCCGGGGCCTATTTATGAACCAGAGGGCACGGCGCGTGATTATTGGCGCATGGCACGCGCCATGCATGCCTCGGGTTTTCGCGCGGGGGAGCTGGTGCACAACTGTTTTAGCTACCATTTTGTACCCGCCGGCCTGATGATGGAAACCGGCGCACACGCGCTGGGCTGCACCGTGTTTGCCGCTGGCACGGGGCAAACCGAGCAACAAGTACAAGCTATTGCCCAGCTGCAGCCTGCGGGCTATGTGGGCACGCCGAGCTTTTTTAAAATTATTGTTGAAAAAGCCGAACAAATGGGCATTGCGCTGCCCTCCATGAAAAAAGGCATGGTCGGAGGGGAAGCCTTTCCCCCAAGCCTGCGCGACTGGTTCACCGAACGCGGTATCCACGTTTACCAATGCTTTGCTACTGCCGATGTGGGCTCTATTGCCTATGAAACCCAAGCCCGTGAAGGCTTGGTGCTAGACGAAGGCGTGGTCGTCGAAATTGTGCGCCCGGGCACTGGCGACCCAGTCGAGGCTGGCGAAGTGGGCGAGTTAGTGGTCACTTCTTTGTCTACGGCCTACCCCTTGATTCGTTTTGGCACTGGCGACCTGACTGCCGTGTTGCCAGGCCATTGCCCCACAGGTCGCACCAATACCCGCATCAAAGGCTGGATGGGGCGTGCCGATCAAACCACCAAAATTCGCGGCATGTTTGTGCACCCCAAGCAGGTTCATGAGATCGTCAAACGCTTTCCCGAAGTGGCCCGCGCACGGCTGGTGGTAAGCGGCGAGATGGCCGATGACAAGATGCTGTTGCAGGTGGAGGCAGCGTCTGCGCCCGAAGATTTAGCAGGCAAAATATCAGAGGCCATCCGCGACATCACCAAATTGCGGGGCGACGTGGAACTGGTGCGCGTGGGAAGTTTGCCCAATGATGGCAAAGTGATCGAGGATGCACGCAGCTACCAATAGTGGCTACGCGTTGTAGGGCGGTATGCCCTTACAAAGTCCAAGAATACGTATTTTCCGCGATATGCAATGCTTTGATTGCCTCTAATATAGCCATTCTTGAGGCAAACCACTGTCCACGGAAAGCCCGTGGCTGCGTTGCAACCCTAGTTCCACTTTTTAGGCCCCAACCATGACCAAACTGTTTTCTACTATTTTTAAGCCCACGCTATTTGCTGCGGTGGCTGCGCTGAGCTTGTCTGCCCTAGCCGCCGACTTTCCTAGCAAAGACAAACCGATCAGCATTGTTGTGCCGTTTGCTGCTGGTGGCCCCACAGACCGCGTGGCGCGTGATTTGTCAGTTGCATTGGGTAAAACATTGGGGGCTAGCATCTTGGTAGAAAACGCTGCGGGTGGTCCCGGCGGTTTAATTGGTGCTAACAAGGTAGCCAAGGCCAATCCGGATGGCCAAACTTTGTTGCTGCACCACATTTCTATGGGTGTGTTTCCAAGTTTGGTGCGCAATTTGCCTTTCAAAGTAGAAACCGACTTTGAGTATTTGGGCATGATCAACGAAGTACCGATGACTTTGATTGGCAGAACCAGCATTCCGGCCAGCAACTTCAAAGAACTTGCAGTCTGGGTTGCCGCCAATAAAGACAAGGTCAACATGGCCAACGCAGGCCTAGCCTCCGCTTCGCATTTGTGCGGCATGTTGTTCCAGTCAGCCATTAAGGTGGACATGACCACGGTACCCTACAAAGGCACTGCACCTGCCATGACCGACCTGATTGGCGGCCAAACAGACTTAATGTGCGACCAAACAACCAACACCACCAGCCAGATTGAGGCGAAAAAAGTGAAGGTTTTTGGTGTTACCACCGCCAAGCGCTTGACAACACCGGCACTCAAAGACGTTCCCACACTAGCTGAAGGCGGCTTGAAAGACTTCCAAGTGGGTATTTGGCACGGCCTGTACGCCCCCAAGGGTACGCCCGCTGATGTCACCAAAAAGATCAACGATGCACTTAAACTCGCCTTGCAAGACCCTGATTTCATCAAAAAGCAAGAAGGTTTAGGCGCTGTCATCATCACCGACTCTCGCACGGGCCAAGCAGACCACAAAAAATATGTGGCCAGCGAAATCGCCAAGTGGAGTCCCATCATCAAGGCAGCGGGTGCTTACGCGGACTAACACGCTTTGCACTTGCGCAAAAGCCGCTAAAAACCTCGTGTTTTCAGCGGCTTTTTCATTCCAGCTGGAAAAACGTGAGGCCATGCATGGCGAATGTGCTACAAAACTTCAGGGCGCTATGATTGAACACCTTTTATACGCCTTGCACGCTTAGTGCCCAATACACGGAGACTCACCATGAAAACCCATTTTTTTGGATACTTTATAAAAAAATTGACCAATGTCACTGCCATATGGTCATATGTAACTATATTATTAATAGCAATATCGCATCCAATGCTTGTTAACCAAGCCTTTGCGCAAAGTAACTGGCCCAATAAACCGGTGAAGATTGTGGTGCCCTTTGCAGCTGGCGGAACCACAGACATACTGGCGCGGGCGCTTGCGCCAGAGTTGTCCAGAGCTTTTGGCACCAGTTTCATTGTGGAAAACCGCGGTGGCGCTGGCGGCAATGTAGGCGCTGACGCAGTGGCCAAATCGGCTCCCGATGGCTACACCATTTTGATGGGCACGGTGGGCACACATGGCATTAACAAAGCGCTGTATGCCAGCATGCCCTTTGACCCCGTGAAAGACTTTGCGCCCATCACCTTGGTGGCCGGTGTGCCCAATATCATGGTGATGAATACCGAAAAAGCCAACGCCCTGAAGATCAACAGCGTGGCAGACTTTATTCGCTATGCCAAGGCCAATCCCGGCAAGCTCAACATGGCCTCTAGCGGCAATGGCACATCCATCCACCTAGCGGGCGAGTTATTCAAAAGTAAATCGGGCACTTATATGGTGCACTTCCCTTACCGCGGTTCCAGCCCTGCATTGCTCGACTTGCTGGGCGGCAGTATGGATGTGATGTTTGACAATTTGCCCAGCGCATTGCCCCATATCAAGAGCGGCAAGCTCAAAGCACTGGCTGTGACCAGTGCGCAGCGCTCGGCCGCCGTGCCCGATATTCCTACGCTTGAGCAAGCGGGCGGCGCTTTGCTGCGCGGCTATGAAGCGAGTTCGTGGTTTGGTTTACTAGCGCCTGCTGGCACTTCGGCAGACAGCATTGGCAAAATCCAACAAGAGGTCGCCAAGGCCATGGCCAAACCCGAAATCAAGGAAAAACTGCTGGCTTCCGGTGCGACACCTAGCGGCAATACCCCCGCAGAGTTTGCCAAACACATCGACGCTGAGATTACCAAATGGGCCGGTGTGGTCAAAGCATCGGGCGCGAAGGTTGATTAACACCCAGGTTAAATTTGGCTACACGCCCCAAGTGATGGGCGTGGCCTCTTTGGCGCTGCGCTGCAGCATCTCTACCAGTGGCCACGCGCGTTTGCGCAGGTTGATCGCTTCAAAACTGGGTGCGGCCTCGCCCTTGGCTTTGGCCGTATCAATCGCCGCCTGCTGCTGTAATTCTTCTTGGGCAATCGCCGCTTGAAGGGCGGCAATAGCAGCGGGCATTTGCTCGGCGGTGATGATGCCTGGCCCGCCCGCGTCTTTACCCAAAATATCCAGTACCCGCTGCCCTGTGGCGGCCAACATGATGACATCGCCTGCGGCTTTTGATTTAAATTTGTACAACATCTCTATTTCACTTTCTCTGGGTCAAAGGGTTGGGTCGCGTCAAAACCATTGAACTGAGAGGGTGGCTTGGTCGCATCAAAAGCGCTGTCGGTGGCAGGCAGCGCCAGCGTGCTGGTAAACCCCTGCGCTGCATCGTGGGCGCTTAACTGGTTACTCAGAAGGTTGATGCGCTCGCGCACTTTGGCGCGGTTTTCTAGCGCAGCAGCTGACCATGCGCTGGGCGGCGGCATTTCGTCAAAAGGGCAGCCCGCATCCACCGCCGCCCGCCACAACACGGCGCGCATGGCCCGGGCAACGGGCGTATTGGATTTACGCACCGTTTTCAGCACGGCTGCGCTCAGTGCGCTACTGTGCGTCCACAAGTAATCGTCCCAGTGCAACAGGGTAATTTGCAACTGGAAATAGGCACTTTTGTCTCCTGTGATGGTCAAAACCTCCATCTCAAGCCAGCGCGCCGGTATTCCGTAGTCCAGCGCAGTTTGCACGGCGGTGCTGTGGATGAGCTGGCGCGCAGCGATCAGGTCGTTGCCCTCGATAGCCAGCGGCACTGGGCGGTCGTCGCTCTCGTCAAAGCCGGTGCTGGGCGAGGCCTCGTCCGATTTAGAGGCACCGAAAAATACTTTTTGAAACCAATTCATGGATGCATTCGTGTTAAAAAATGCCCGCCACTGCGGAGGGAGTGTTCGCATTGTAGTGCGGCGAAAATGGCGCTGTTTATCGCGCCCGATCCGTTTGCGCATTGGCACAACGCTCGCTTGGCCCCAGCAGTGACCAACTCAGCGTGAACCCTTGGACAAGCGCAGACCCAACTGAAAGCGATTTACTTGACAAATAAATAGTTTAGATTTAAAGTAAATGCAAGGACATTTACATATGAACATTGTTTGCATTGGTGGCGGCCCGGCGGGCTTGTATTTTGCTTTGCTGATGAAGTTGCAGCAGCAAAACAGCCGTGTGGTGGTGGTGGAGCGCAACAAACCCTTTGATACCTTTGGCTGGGGCGTGGTGTTGTCTGACCAAACGCTGGGCAATTTGCAGGCGGCTGACCCGCTGACGGCGCAGCGCATTGGCGATGCTTTTAACCACTGGGACGATGTGGAGGTGTTTTTTAAAGGCCGCGCTGTGCGTTCGGGCGGGCACGGATTTTGCGGGATTGGGCGCAAGCATTTGCTCACTATTTTGCAAGAACGTTGCATGGAAGTGGGTGTGGAGCTGGTGTTTGAGAGCGATGTGGCCGACGACCAGCTGCTGGCCGCGCACTACAACGCCGACTTGGTGATTGCCTGCGACGGCCTGAACAGCCGCGTTCGCAACCGCTATGCCGCCAGCTACGCGCCCGATGTGCAGTTGCGCGACTGCCGCTTTGTCTGGCTGGGCACCCACAAAACTTTTGATGCCTTCACCTTTGCTTTTGAAAAAACCGAACACGGCTGGTTTGCAGCGCATGCCTACCAATTCAACGACACCACCTCTACCTTTATTGTGGAAACGCCGCAGG
>JANOYR010000234.1:0-1988 GCA_031428975.1 Polaromonas sp.
CCTGCGATTGCACAGCGAATACTCCGTAGTAGACGGCACAGTTCGCATCGACGAAGTGGTCAAAGCCTGCGCCAGTGATGGCCAAGGTGCATTGGCCATCACTGACCTGAATAACCTGTTTGGCACCGTCAAATTCTACAAAGAGGCCCGCGGCAAGGGCGTGAAACCTATTATTGGGGCCGAGGTATACCTTGAGGGCTTGGGCGCAGACACGAGTCAACTGACTCGCGTGCTGCTTTTGGTACAAAACCACCAGGGCTACCTCAATTTGAGCGAGTTGTTGGCCAGAGCGTGGACCCAAAATATCGTCAAATCACTGGCCGTGGTGAGGCTGACTTGGCTATCAGAATTTAACGCAGGGTTGATCATGCTCAGCGGTGCGCAAGCCGGGCCCGTCGGGCAAGCACTGGTGCAGGGTGATATGGCGCGCGCGGTGCAGTTGGCCCAGCAGCTGAGCGGCATTTTCATTCACCGCTTTTACCTAGAACTACAGCGCGCAGGCCGCGCTGATGACGAAGCCCATGTCGCTGCTGCCGTGGCTCTGGCGGTGCAGCTGAAAATACCAGTGGTGGCCACCCACCCCGTGCAATACCTCTTGCCCGATGACTACGAGGCGCACGAAGCGCGGGTGTGTATCGCCGAGGGTGAAATACTGGGCAACACGCGGCGCGTGCGCAAATTCACGCGCGAACAATACTATAAAAGCACCGCCGAAATGCAGGCGCTGTTTGCAGACCTACCCAGCGCGCTGGCCAATACGGCTGAGATTGCTAAGCGTTGCAGCCTGATATTGGATTTAGGCAAGCCGCAGTTACCCATCTTCCCCACACCGTTGGTTAATGGCGAAAAGCTCAGCCCCGAGGACTATTTTCGCCATATGTCGCATGAGGGGCTCAAAGAGCGCATGGCACATTTGTATCCCGATGCCGACAAACGTGCAGTCGAGATGCCGCGCTACGTGGAACGTCTCGAGTTTGAAATTGGCACCATTGTCACAATGGGTTTCCCCGGCTACTTTTTAATTGTGGGTGACTTTATTTTGTGGGCTAAAAATAATGGCTGCCCAGTTGGCCCTGGCCGTGGCTCGGGCGCAGGCTCTTTGGTCGCCTATGCGCTCAAAATCACGGATCTGGATCCTCTGGCCTACGGGCTATTGTTTGAGCGTTTTTTAAACCCAGAGCGGGTGTCCATGCCCGACTTTGACATCGACTTTTGCCAAGCCAACCGCGACCGCGTGATTGACTACGTGAAAGACAAATACGGCCGCGAGGCAGTCAGCCAAATTGTTACGTTTGGCACCATGGCCGCCCGCGCCGCAATCCGCGATGTGGGCCGCGTGCTAGACATGAGCTACACCTTTTGCGATGGCATCAGCAAGCTGATTCCCAACAAACCGGGCACGCACATCACGATTGACGACGCCATCAGACAAGAGCCGATTTTGGCGCAGCGCCTAGAAGCTGAAGAAGAGGTGAAAACCCTGCTAGACCTTGCGCGCAAGCTCGAAGGCCTCACCCGCAACGTGGGCATGCACGCGGGCGGCGTGCTGATTGCGCCGGGCAAGCTCACTGATTTTTGCCCGCTTTACCAGCAGCCGGGCAGTGACTCGGCCGTAAGCCAATTTGATAAAGACGATGTGGAGGCAGCTGGGCTGGTCAAGTTTGACTTCTTGGGCCTTGCCACCCTCACCATTGTGGAAATCGCCAAAGACTTTATTGTGGCGCGCCACCCGGGGCAGGCCGATTTTGCCTTTGAAAATATTCCTTTAGACGACGCGCACACCTACAAGCTGTTTGCCGATGGCCGCACCGAAGCGGTGTTTCAGTTTGAAAGTCGCGGCATGCAGGGCATGCTGAAAGACGCCAAGCCCACGCGCCTAGAAGATTTGATTGCGCTCAACGCCTTGTATCGCCCGGGCCCCATGGATTTGATACCCAGCTTTGTAGCGCGCAAGCATGGTCGCGAAGAGGTGGAATACCCGCACCCCT
>JANOYR010000235.1:0-47306 GCA_031428975.1 Polaromonas sp.
AATTTGGCCGTGGTGGTGGTTTTGCCAGCGCCTTGCAGGCCGGCCATCAAGATCACGGCGGGCGGCTGGGCGGCCAAATTGATGTCGCTCACACCTTCGCCCATAGTGGCCGTGAGCTCACGCTGCACAATGCTCACCAGCACTTGGCCGGGTTTGAGCGATGCAATCACCTCTTGGCCCATGGCTTTTTCTTTGACCCGAGCAATAAAGTCACGCACCACGGGCAAGGCCACGTCGGCCTCTAAGAGCGCCATACGCACCTCGCGCAACATGTCTTGCACATTGCTCTCGGTGATGCGGGCCTGGCCGCTCATGGTTTTAACTAGGCGTGAGAGTTTGTCGGTAAGGGCGGAGGCCATGGCTACTTGCTCGGGTTTCGGGGCATTGTGCGCAGCGGCGCTTGCAACGCTACACTTGAGGGGATGATTTTATCCAGTCCTTCATGGCTTTTGCCAGCTTTCACAGCTGGCGCTGTTATCTCTTATGCGCTGCCTGCGGTGTGGCGCAGTGCCAGCGCACGCATTGTGCAAGCCAGTCTGGTTGCGGCTTGGTTGTTGCACGGTTTGGTTTTGGCGCTGGGCTTGTTGGGCCAAGAGCCGCGATTCGGCTTTGCCGCGTCGATTTCTATGACCGCTTGGTTGGTGTTGACGGTGTACGGCATAGAAAGCCGCATGTTTCCCAATTTGCGAGGCTATTGGGCATTGTGCGGTATGGGCGCGGCGGCTGTGGCCATGGCTTTTGCACTTCCGGGTACTGCACTGGCGCATAATGCCTCCCCTTGGTTGGCCTTGCATTGGGCGCTTGGCATTGCATCGTATGGGCTTTTTGCTGCTGCCGTAGTGCATGGCTGGTTGATGGGCAGGGCTGAATTACAAATGCGCCTAGCGGAGCCGGCGCATGCCGGCTTGCCATTGATGACGCTGGAGCGCTTGATGTTTGGTTTGGTGTTGGGCGGTTTTGTACTGTTGACTGCCACACTGCTGGCGGGGTGGTTGTTTGCCGAGACCTTGTATGGTGCGGGGGCCGCTTGGAAGTGGAGTCATAAAACCATTTTTTCTATACTTTCTTGGCTGGCCTTTGCAGCTTTGCTCTGGGGGCGATGGCAACTTGGTTGGCGCGGTAAGCGGGCTGTGCGTATTTTGTATGCAGGCGCAGGACTTTTACTTTTAGCCTATGCGGGATCGCGTTTTGTTTTAGAAGTCATTTTGCAACGGGGTTCAGTTTGAAATACGCTACAGTTTTTTTAGTTTTGCTTTTGGCTTGGTGGATTTGGCGTAAAAATCGCACAACGGGGGCAAAACCTGTGAAACAGCCACCGCAAAAGCCCCGCACTGGTAACAGTGTGCTGATGCTGCAGTGTGCGCATTGCGGGGTGCATTTGCCTCAAAGTGATGCTGTTGTGGGTAAAAACGCCAGCTACTGCAGCCTGACGCACAAAGCGCAGGCCGAGCGTTAATTTTTGTGGTGCATATTCAGTCCATCGTAACTACAGGTGATTGCTGTGCGGCAGGATGATTTTTCCGCATCTGAGATGATTGCTTTGGGTGAGCAAGAGGTGCCCAAGCAAGCTGCGTCGGGTAGTAGCACACGTCTTTGGCAGGCGTTTATGACTGCACGTGTAATGATCGCCATCGTGTTGCTCACGCTCCAAATTTTGCAGTGGACCATATCTAGCCAGTCCAGCACATGGGTTGCTGCCGTTTCGCTGATGTATCTGGCCGCCTCAGTTGCAGTCAGAATGTACCAAAGACCCGTGGTTGGGGCGGCCGTATTTGGGCCTCAGTGGTTTTCCACTATTGGAGTGGATGTACTGGTATTTTCTGGCTTGCAACTCATGCAGCAGGGCAACATCAATTACACCCCGCTTTTTGCGCTGCCGGTTTTGTTTGCCTCTGTGCTGGGAAGTTTGCTCTTGGCTTTAGCTACTGCAGCTGCCGTTACCTTGCTGCTTCTGGCCGATGCCTGGTGGATCACGCAGGCCAGTGGTGCTGAAATAAGAGGGTATTTTTTGCAAGCTGGGCTTACTGGAAGTGGGCTGTTTGCATTGGCCTTCCTCGCCAATCAATTGGCATTGCGCTTAGATCGCCAAGAGCGACTGGCCAGGCGCAGTTTATTGGCAGCACGTGCGCAAACGCAGGTCAACCGGCTGGTGATTGAGACGCTAAGCGATGGTGTTTTGGTGGTGAATGCCAACGGTTGGGTACGCGCAGCAAATCCTGCTGCACTCACGATGCTGGGTGATCTAACCCCTTCGCGCCCCGCGCCATTTGCATTGGCCGCCGATGCCTCTTGGCGTCCTATTGCGCACATTGTTGCTTTGGCATTCTCTCAAAACATGGAGCAATCTGAAGATGTTGCAATCGTTCAGCCTGAAGCGGGAGTTCGGCGTATAAGGGTACGCACCCAAATCACACGTACTGACGCCGGGGAACAAAACGAAGAAGACCATTTGTGCGTTATTTTCATGGAAGATTTGCGCGAGATGGAAGCCAAAATGCGTTCTGACAAACTCGTTGCAATGGGGCGGATGTCTGCTGCTGTGGCGCACGAAATACGCAATCCACTGGCGGCGATCATCCAAGCGAATGCTTTGATGGGCGAAGAAACTCAGACAGCTGGCCAATCGCAGCTCATTGGAATGATTGCCCAAAACGCGCAGCGCTTGGCACGCATTGTGGATGACGTGCTGAATGTATCGCGCGTGCAGCAGTCCCAAGAATCTGTAGACGCTACAGTCGAATTGACGCAAGTGGTGCGAACTATTTGCAACGACTGGGCTCTGCAAAACAATGCGCAGCATTTTTTGCGAGTGTTTTCTTCTGAAGCGTCATTGAACGTAGTGTTTGGTCAAGAACATTTGCGCCAAATTTTGGTGAATCTTTTGGACAACGCACGCCGATATGCCAGCGCTAAACCAGCTAGTATTTGTGTGGGTGTCCAACCAATCAGCGCAGGTCGGACTCAGTTAACGGTTTGGAGTGACGGCGCTGCGCTGGAACAAAGCGTGCAGCGCCACTTATTTGAACCTTTTTTTTCGTCAGAAAGTCGATCTAGTGGTTTGGGTCTGTATATATGCAGGGAATTGTGTGAACGCTACGGCGCATTCATTGGTTATCGCCGTGCGACAAACCCCCTTGACACCACGCTGACCGATGGCAACGCATTTTTTGTCGTGTTGCGAGAGCTACACTTAGAGCCAGATGGCACCTCCTAAATCTGTACATATCCTAGTTGTTGACGACGAGCCAGACTTGTGCACGCTGTACGAGCTTGTGCTGGTGCGTGAGGGCTATGCGGTGCAAACCGCTGGAAGTTTGGCGCAAGCACGGGCGAGTTTGGCTTCTCGGCAATTTGATGTGGTGATTTCGGATATGCGCTTGCCAGATGGTTTAGGTTTAGAGCTGTTGCGTGATTTGGCGCACGAGCGTCGCCCTGAGCGTTGCATCATGATCACGGCCTACGGTTCGGCCGAAAATGCAGTACAAGCGCTTAAGTCAGGCGCATTTGATTACTTAACTAAGCCCGTAGACTTGAGGCAGTTTAGGGCAGTGGTTCAGTCAGCGTTGGTCGATAATTCTGGCCCAGTGACTACCACGAATTCTACGCATACTGTGCGTGCGATGCCAGAAGTAAGCAAAAGCAGTCCATCGGTTAACCCCGTATTGGCGCGTATTGTGGGACAGTCGCTGGCCATTTCACAAGTGCGCGAGCGTATCGCTAAAGTGGCGCGCAGTATGGCACCAGTTTTAATTTTAGGTGAATCTGGCACTGGCAAGGAACTTGTTGCGCGCGCGGTACATGCATGCAGCCACCGATCTGCTGGACCATTTGTGGCAGTCAATTGCGGCGCTATCCCAGAGAACTTGTTGGAGGCCGAATTTTTCGGGGCAAAAAAAGGCTCGTACACAGGCGCTACACAAGACCGCGAGGGATATTTTCAAGCTGCGCACGGCGGCACACTATTTCTCGATGAAATCGGCGATTTGCCTTTGGCCATGCAAAGTAAGCTTTTGCGGGCCATTCAAGAACGATTGGTTAGGCCTTTGGGCTCTACACAAGAGGTGAGCGTAGATGCCAGAATACTCAGCGCTACGCACCACGACTTGGCACGCAGTGTCAAGGACAGTCTTTTTAGGCAAGATCTGTACTACCGCTTGAACGTGATTGAAATTGCTGTACCCCCTCTACGAGAGCGTCGCAGCGACTTGCCAGCGCTGTGCGAAGTGTTGTTGCAGCGCATCGCCCAAGATTCGGGTGAACCACTTCGCCAGTTGTCACCCAAGGCTCTAGTGAATTTAAGTATGCAGCCGCTTGTGGGTAATGTCAGAGAGTTGGAAAATGTGCTGCACCGTGCTTTGGCAATGTCCGATGCTGGAGCGTTGTTGTTAGAGCTTGACTGCGAAGGGGGGACGCAGTCGGTATCGATAGACCTTGCACCACAAGTTGCTTTGCAGAGTATTTTGCCTAGTGATCTACAGGGCTACCTCGACGCGCAAGAACGTGGTATTTTGATTCAGGCGCTAGAAGCCGCTGATTACAACCGCACCTTAGCGGCCAATCGACTTGGCATCAGCCTGCGGCAAATTCGCTACCGTATAGAGCGTTTGCAAGTGCCCATGCCAAGTACCGCCACCGATAGTTGAACCGATGCACGCGCCTACTCATACCAGTTGGTCAAAAGGCTGGTACAACAAAGCCAAGCATTTGGCTTCGCCTAACTACGGTGCTAGGCCAGCAGACGCGTTGATTGACCTGATTGTGGTGCATTCAATCAGTTTGCCACCAGGTATTTATGGTGGAGACCATGTGCAGGCATTGTTTACAAACCGATTAGATTGGAATGCGCACGCCTATTACCAAGGGCTTTGCGGCATGGAGGTATCGTCGCATTTTTATATTGACCGTGAAGGCGTGCTCTGGCAGTTTGTGGGTACGTTTGATAGGGCGTGGCACGCTGGTAAATCACACTACAGAGGCAGAGACAATTGCAACGACGACTCAATTGGTATCGAGTTGGAGGGCATCGAGGGAGATTTTTTTACGCCCATCCAGTACGAAGTGTTGGGTCAGATTTGTCGAGATTTGACAAATCTACACCCAATACGCTATGTGGCTGGGCATGTACATATTGCTCCTGGGCGCAAGTCGGACCCGGGCTTAGGCTTTGACTGGGAAGCTTTTGAGCAAAAACTGGCATGTAAGACTATCGTTTTCCCTAGTGTCAACTAACATCCTGCTGTACGCGCCGTGTCAAGCCCACATGCGCCTTACATGCCCGAATCGTCTGAAAAGCCGCATGGCCGCTCATTTTTTTTTATAAACTGAATCATACCAAGGCATTTCACCATGCTGAGCATTGCAAAAATAGAAAAGTAGCCGTTAAAGCCTTAGTTTTCAAGGGCTTAGCACGTGTATATGTGCGAGATATTTGGTGATATTTTGTATCAAGGCGACGCAAGCCAAGTATTGCACGATACACTATACCTAGTGTAAAAAGCTACCTGAGGCACTACATGTAGTGTTTCAAGTGTTGATACCCATCCAACATACTGTGCACACGCAAGTCGATCGAATTGCGAGATGTATTGACCGATACCTTTCGATGTTATCGTGTAGCAAATGGGTAAATATCGCACCCAATTTATTGTTAAGTATTTAAAAAAGAAACTGAGGAAACAATGCAAATTGCAACCCAAACCGAGTCTTATGCCGCGCCACGGAACACGTCAACCATCGATTCTGGAGACCGTTCCACGCAAGCCAATTCCACTGCTTTGACAAGTTACCAAATTATTCGCAGAAATGGCGCGGTTGTGCCATTTGAGCCAGCCAAAGTAGCTGTTGCAATGATGAAGGCTTTTTTGGCTGTGCACGGCTCGCAAGGCGCTGCTTCCGCCAGTGTTCGCGAGACCGTAGATGCATTAACGCAGTCGGTGGTGAAGGGCTTGATGCGGTCTCGTCCTAGTGGGGGCACTTTTCATATTGAAGACGTACAAGACCAAGTGGAGTTGGGTTTGATGCGGGGTGAGCACCACGAGGTGGCGCGTTCATATGTGTTGTATCGCGAGCGACGCACCCAAGAGCGTGCAAAGCAAACACCGGTTCAAGCAGTGGCTGTGCCTGTAATCCACGTAATAGACGGCGGTAAGCGCGTGCCTATGGATGTTAATCGGCTGCGCGCTTTGATTGACTCTGCATGCGCAGGCTTGGGTTCTGATGTCAGCGCAAAGCCAATTTTTGATGAAACCTTGCGCAATCTCTACGACGGAGTGCCGGTTGACGAAGTCTACAAGGCCTCGATTTTAGCGGCTCGAACGCTCATTGAACAAGACCCAGATTACACCTATGCAACGGCGCGTTTGCTGCTTCATACGATCCGCAGAGAGATTCTCGGCGGTGAGTTTGAGCAGTCTGCTATGGTGGAAAAATACCCAGAGTATTTTCCTGACTTTATCAAAAAAGGAGTGGATGCTGACTTACTGGATGAAAAACTATTGCAGTTTGATTTGAAAAAGCTTGGAGCGGCACTCAAGCCAGAACGCGACTTGCAATTCGACTATTTGGGTTTGCAGACTCTGTACGATCGTTATTTTTTGCATATCCGCAAGTCACGCATCGAAATGCCACAGGCGTTTTTTATGCGGGTAGCCATGGGTCTGTCTTTGAACGAAATCAACAGAGAGGCACGTGCCATCGAGTTTTATGAGGTACTGTCTTCATTCGACTTCATGTCTAGTACCCCTACTCTTTTTAACAGCGGCACATTGCGCTCGCAGTTGTCAAGCTGTTACCTCACGACAGTGCCGGACGACTTGGATGGAATTTACGAGTCGATTAAAGAAAATGCACTACTTTCTAAATTTGCTGGTGGTTTAGGTAACGACTGGACACGCGTGCGTGCGCTTGGATCGCACATCAAGGGCACAAACGGTGAGTCTCAGGGAGTCGTTCCGTTTCTCAAGGTGGTCAATGACACAGCTGTTGCCGTTAACCAAGGTGGCAAGAGAAAAGGTGCAGTTTGCACATACTTAGAGACTTGGCATTTGGATATTGAAGAGTTTTTAGAGTTGCGTAAAAATACTGGCGATGACCGTCGCCGCACGCATGACATGAACACAGCCAATTGGATACCCGACCTATTCATGCGCCGCGTAATGGAGAAAGGTGAGTGGACTTTATTTTCTCCCTCTAACACGCCAGATTTGCACGATAAATTTGGCGCTGATTTTGAGAAAACTTATGTGGCATACGAAGAAAAAGCTGCGCGAGGCGAAATTAAGCCTTCGCGCACTTTGCAGGCTGCGGATATGTGGCGCAAGATGCTCACTATGCTTTTTGAAACTGGCCATCCGTGGATCACTTTCAAAGATGCTTGCAATATTCGCTCACCGCAGCAGCATGTGGGAGTTGTGCATTCTTCCAATTTGTGTACCGAAATCACTCTCAACACCAGCGACACGGAAACGGCTGTGTGTAATTTGGGTTCGATAAATCTACAGCAGCACCTCAAGGAGGGCAAGCTAGACCATACCAAGCTTCAAAAAACGATCACAACCGCAATGCGTATGTTAGACAACGTGATTGATATCAATTATTACGCTGTAAAAAAGGCCCGCGACTCGAATATGCGCCATCGGCCTGTGGGACTTGGGATCATGGCTTTTCAAGACAGTTTGTACGAGTTACGGATTCCTTATGCAAGCCAAGAGGCCGTCGAATTTGCAGACAGATCCATGGAAGCGGTTTGCTACTACGCATACCTAGCCTCGACCGACCTGGCCAAAGAACGTGGCAAATATTCCAGCTATAAGGGTTCGCTTTGGGATCGTGGTATTTTGCCTATCGACACGCTAGATCTTTTGGCCAAGGAGCGTGGTGGCTATTTAGATGTCGACCGCAGTACGACAATGGACTGGGACACTCTGCGAAAAAAAATTGCTACTGATGGAATGCGCAACTCTAATTGCGTCGCAATTGCTCCTACTGCAACTATCTCGAATATTATTGGTGTGGATGCCTCTATCGAGCCATGCTTTGGCAATTTATCAGTGAAGTCGAATTTATCTGGTGAGTTCACAATTATTAACGGCTATTTGGTGCGTGACCTCAAGCGCCTAGGTATATGGGACAGTGTGATGGTGGTGGACTTGAAGCATTACGATGGCTCTTTGCGTCCAATCGATCGCGTTCCCAACGACATCAAGTCTTTGTACGCCACAGCATTTGAAGTTGATACCCAGTGGTTGGTAGAGGCTGCGGCTCGCCGTCAAAAATGGATCGATCAAGCGCAGTCACTTAATATTTACATGTCCGGCGTATCGGGTAAAAAATTGGATGATACTTACAAATTAGCGTGGGTACGAGGCCTGAAGACGACGTATTATTTGCGCACGGTGGGTGCCACCCATGCAGAGAAATCCACCGTTAAGGCGGGGCATATGAATGCGGTATCCTCCACTGCAACTCCAGTTGCGCTAGCGAAGTCTGGTAAGGCGAGCCCCATCAGTGCGATGGACAAAGCAGCAGCTGCGGCCAGAGAGCAAATGGCAACTGCTGCGATCGTTAGTAATGCAAGCACTGCAGCAACAGATATCAAATTTTGTGGTGTTGATGATCCAACCTGTGAATCTTGCCAATGAAAAATGATAGCTTGAATGTGCTCATATTTTTGTAGTACATAGCACGCAACGTGTAACGATGCAAATGTGCAACAGTTAATCAATATACCAAGGCCTAAAGCTATGCAAAACAGAGCAAGGCTTTCATAATCACAACACTGGAAAAAATATGTTAACTTGGGACGAAGAAATTACATCAACAGCACTGCCTGTGCTCGCCGCTGAAGTTGGTGTTGCACTTGCTTTTGACGGTGTCGAACATGGCAGCAACCAAGCTGTAGCTGCACGCACCACTTTGGATGATGGTGCGCCAATGCCGACAAATTTTGCGCAAACCTTGGCGATGGCAGATGATGTAATCAGTATGCGCGCCACGACGACACACCGCGTTAATGCGGCAGACAAGCGGATTATCAACGGCAGCACCGATGTAAATCAGTTGGTGCCATTCAAGTACAAATGGGCGTGGGAGAAGTACTTGGCTTCTTGTGCAAACCATTGGATGCCGCAAGAAGTGAATATGACGCGTGATATTGCGCTCTGGAAAGACCCCAACGGCCTGACAGACGATGAGCGTCGCTTGATTAAGCGCAATTTAGGTTTTTTTGTAACAGCAGACTCTTTGGCTGCCAACAATATTGTGTTGGGAAGCTACCGTCACATCACAGCCCCCGAGTGCCGCCAATTTTTGTTACGCCAAGCATTTGAAGAGGCTATTCACACCCATGCGTATCAGTACATAGTTGAATCTTTGGGCTTAGATGAGAGCGAAATTTTCAATGCTTACCATGAGGTGGAGTCGATTCGCAATAAAGACGAATTTTTGATTCCGTTTATTGACACACTCACAAACCCGCATTTCAAAACTGGTACCCCAGAAAACGATCAAAAACTATTGAAATCTTTGATTGTCTTTGCTTGTTTAATGGAAGGTTTGTTTTTCTATGTAGGATTCACCCAAATTTTGGCCTTGGGACGACAAAATAAAATGATGGGTGCGGCGGAACAGTACCAATACATTTTGCGCGATGAGTCCATGCATTGTAATTTTGGCATTGATTTGATCAACCAAATCAAGCTGGAGAATCCCCATTTGTGGACTAATGATTTCAAAGCTGAAATCAATGCGCTGTTTATGCAGGCTGTAGAGCTCGAGTACAAATACGCAGAAGACACTATGCCCCGTGGCGTGCTCGGCCTCAATGCTTCGATGTTTAAAGGTTATTTACGCTACATTGCTAACCGCCGTGCTACACAAATTGGACTGGAGGAATTGTTCCCGAATGAGGAAAACCCTTTCCCCTGGATGAGCGAGATGATTGATTTGAAAAAAGAGCGTAACTTCTTTGAAACCCGCGTGATTGAGTACCAATCAGGCGGAGCCTTATCTTGGGATTGATACGCAATCTATGAAGCCTTATTTGCAATGGTGTCCTGTGGTGCTGCTGAATTCCCAGCAGTTTGGGCGTATTGCTTCCCCCGTTCAGCGCGCTGAGTCTATGGCTCAACGCGCTGAATCGTTTGGTGTGTCCAACAATGCACCCAGCGTAACCTTGAGTTGATTTATCAACTAGATCTAGGAGAATGAAAATGGCAACTGCAAAAAAAGCACCGGCTAAAAAAGCCGCACCAGCAAAGAAAGCGCCTGCGAAAAAAGTAGCAGCAAAAAAAGCACCGGCAAAGAAAGCCGCTCCAGCTAAAAAAGCCCCAGCGAAAAAAGCCGCTGCTAAAAAAGCCCCAGCGAAAAAAGCGCCTGCAAAAAAAGCAGTAGCGAAAAAAGCGCCAGCTAAAAAAGCAGTGGTCAAAAAAGCGCCAGCCAAGAAAGCTGCAGCTAAAAAAGTAGCCGCTAAGAAACCTGCTGCGAAAAAACCAGCCGCCAAAAAAGCAGCGAAAAAACCAGCTGCAAAGAAAGCCGCGAAAGCACCCGCTGCCCCTGCGGCTCAGACCACTCTGAACCCACAGGCGGCTTGGCCGTTCCCCACGTCAGGCAAGCCTTAATTGGCTAGCCTAGCGCTACCCTCAGAGTGCTTCGTAGCCTCTGGGGGTTTTATTTTGGGAAAAACCAGATGAGTACGGTAGTCATACTGAGGTAGCGAAGAAATTTACCGATCAGCATGTAGATTAGACACGGCCAAAAAGGGAAGCGCAACCATCCAGCTACTGCGCACAGAGGGTCGCCAACGATAGGTAGCCACGCTAATAAGCATGTTTTTGGGCCAAAGCGCGCAAGCCAATGCAGTGCCTTGTGGTGTGTGGGAGAGTTCTTGTACCTATCGAGAGCGCCATGCGCACCGTAGCCAATCCACCAGTCGATCGCTCCACCTAATGTGTTGCCCAATGTGGCTACTGAAATTACTTGCCAAAATAAAGCAGGGTTTAAATTGATCAATCCAAAAACAACAGGTTCAGATGCCATGGGCAATAGCGTTGCTGAAAGCAAAGAAACCAAAAAAACAGTACTTAAACTGTATTGAGGCAAGGCCAGAAAGCTTAAAAATGAGTCGAAAAAGGCTTGCATTGAACGTTAGTATAGCTTTGCGCCGTTTGGAGTGGTTTCAAGCTGCGAAATGCCGCGCAGCTATACTTTACGCATTACAAAATCCAAATTGTCATTATATTGGCCATGCAAATCGGCAAACATTCACTAGCAAATGCCGTTTTCGCCGCGCCGATGGCGGGAGTGACAGATCGCCCGTACCGAAAGCTTTGTAAGTCGCTGGGAGCGGGTTATGCAGTAAGCGAAATGGTGACATCACGTAAAGATCTGTGGAGCAGTTTAAAAACTTCGCGCCGTGCCGACCACCAAGGCGAATCGGCACCGATTGCGGTGCAAATTGCGGGTACAGACGCGAAGATGATGGCAGAGGCAGCGCTTTACAACATTGACCGTGGAGCGCAGATCATCGATATCAATATGGGATGCCCAGCAAAAAAGGTATGCAAAAAATGGGCTGGTTCGGCACTGATGCAAGACGAAAATTTGGCACGTGAAATCATCGAGGCAGTGGTGAATGTCTGCACACCACTACAAGTACCGGTGACGCTTAAAATGCGAACGGGTTGGGCTGCTGGTCATATAAACGCCCCAAGTATTGCGCTGGCCGCGCAACAAGCGGGCGTGCAAATGGTCACCGTGCACGGACGCACACGCGAGCAGGGCTATAGCGGAGTTGCCGAATACACGACTATCGCCCGTGTCAAGGCTTTATTGCGCATACCGGTGGTGGTAAATGGCGATATTGACTCCCCTGAAAAAGCCCGCTTAGTGCTAAACGTAACAGGTGCAGATGCCGTGATGGTGGGTCGAGCAGCGCAAGGCAGGCCTTGGATTTTTCGTGAAATCGCACATTACTTGGCAACGGGTGAAAAGCTCGCTTCTCCATTGATTGCAGAGCTTGAACGTTTGCTATTGACCCATCTAGATGAGCACTACGGTTTGTACGGTGAAGTTCTGGGGGTGCTGACTGCGCGAAAGCACATCGGATGGTATGTGCGCGCATTACCTGACGGTGAGAGTTTTAGACAGCATATGAACACATTGCAAGATACTGCGAGCCAGTGGCAAGCAGTTCGCATGTATTTGCAGGCATTGTCCCGGCGTATGGATCGTTTGCCGGATTTTGTGCCCCAAGAAGCGACACACCAGACAGATTCAGACGGAGTGCTGGCATGAGCAAACAAGCGATTGAAACCTGTGTGCGCGAGAGCGTAGAAAGCTATTTTGCAGATATGAACGGCATTGAGCCTAGTGGCATGCACCCTATGATGATGGCTGTAATGGAGAAGCCGCTTATTGAGGCAGTGATGCTGCGTGCTAAACAAAACCAATCCAAAGCTGCGCAATGGTTAGGCTTAAACCGCAATACCCTGCGCAAAAAACTTCTTGACTACGACTTACTTTAAAATTTATGCAAGCACTTATTTCTGTGTCCGACAAAGCCGGCGTATTAGACTGCGCCCAAACCCTACATGCACTCGGAGTGAAGCTGCTCTCTACTGGCGGTACGGCCAAACTACTAGCTGCTGCAGGTCTGCCAGTCGTGGAGATTGCCACGCACACAGGTTTTCCTGAAATGCTGGACGGCCGTGTGAAAACACTACACCCCATGGTGCACGGCGGCCTATTGGCGCGCCGCGACTTGCCCGAGCACATGTCAGCACTCGATATGTACGGCATCAGCGCCATCGATATATTGATCGTTAACCTGTATCCGTTTGAGGACACCGTATCTAAGGCAGACTGCACTCTGGAGGATGCGATAGAGAACATCGACATAGGCGGACCTGCCATGGTGCGCAGCGCCGCTAAAAACTGGAAAGATGTGGCGGTGATGACCGATGTCAGCCAGTACGCAGGCGTGTTAGCTGAGCTTAAAGCACAGGGTAGTGTGTCGCAAGCCACCAAATTCGCCTTAGCCGTAGCCGCTTTTAACCGGATCAGCAATTACGACGCGGCTATCAGCGATTATTTGTCGGCCATTAAGCCCGATGGCACTCACGCGCAGTTTCCAGCGCAGACAAATGGCCGTTTCATCAAGCTGCAAGACCTGCGCTACGGAGAAAATCCTCATCAAGCAGCCTCGCTATACCGCGATATATATCCCGCCCCTGGTTCTTTGGTGTCAGCCCAGCAATTGCATGGCAAAGAGTTGAGCTACAACAACTTGGCTGATGCCGATGCGGCGTGGGAATGTGTGAAAAGCTTTCCCAGCACTGCCTGCGTTATCGTAAAACACGCCAACCCATGTGGTGTGGCGCTTGGCGCAAGTCCACTAGAAGCCTATAGCAAAGCCTTCAAAACCGACACTACCTCGGCCTTTGGAGGCATCATTGCATTTAACTGCATGTTGGATGCACAAACTGCTCTAGAAGTGGCCAAACAGTTCGTAGAAGTGCTGATTGCACCGGATTTCAGCCCTGACGCACTGTCTGTGTTTGCCAGCAAGCCCAATGTGCGCATCTTGAAAATCGCTGTACCAGCTGGTGGCGCAACAGACTGGGACAACGGCCACAACGCAGTTGACACTAAGCGCATTGGTTCAGGCATACTCATGCAAACGGCAGATAACCACCGCATGCAACTGGCTGATCTGCGAGTAGTCAGCAAGAAGCAACCCACAGCGCAGCAGTTGGATCAGTTGCTGTTTGCATGGACGGTGGCTAAATACGTCAAAAGCAATGCGATTGTGTTTTGCAAGGATGGCATGACGTTGGGCGTAGGGGCAGGCCAAATGAGCCGCCTAGACTCCGCCCTGATCGCCAACACCAAGGCCCAACGTGCAGGTCTATCGCTTGCAGGCAGCTTTGTGGCCAGCGATGCTTTTTTCCCCTTCCGCGATGGCTTAGACGTAGTGGTGGATGCCGGCGCCACCTGCGTTATACAACCGGGCGGCAGTATGCGCGACACGGAGGTGATAGCAGCGGCTGATGAGCGTGGGGTGGTGATGGTGTTTACTGGGGTTAGGCACTTTCGGCATTGATTTGAACGTGTGACTGGCGGCTTTCAAGTTGGTTTGTGCGCTTGTCCTAGTCACGTTTACGCATTTGCATCCTTGACCATACAATTTTGCATAATTCGTACTTGAATCTATCAATATTTAAACAAATGTCACGGTGATATGGTCAGATAGTGCTATGAATTTTGAAGTTTTTGCACCTCAAAAAAAGCTGTCTCAGCAGCAGCAGCAGTCTCCTCAATGTCGCTGGCAGTATGCGCAGCACTCACAAATCCCGCCTCAAACAACGCGGGTGCTAGGTACTGTCCTCGGCTAAGCATGCCGTGAAAGAAGGCGTTGAACTGCGCGGCAGGGGTAGTCATAACTTTGGCGTAGTTTTGCGGCAAATAGTCAAACAAAAAGAAGCCGAACATGCCACCTTGGCTGTCGGTACGCAAAACTACGCCAGCACGATGGGCGACGGTTTCTAGGCCAGTGCAGAGGGCTTGGGTGCGCTCTGTAAGAGCCTCAAAAAAGCCCGGTTTTTGAATTAAACGTAGGGTAGCCAGCCCGCAAGCAGTGGCAACCGGGTTGCCCGATAGCGTACCCGCTTGGTAGACCGCACCCACGGGAGCCATAAGTTCCATGATGGCGCGTTTAGCACCAAAAGCGGCCAGCGGCATGCCTCCACCAATTACCTTGCCCAGCACTGTGATGTCCGGCTCTATACCCAGCACTGACTGCGCGCCGCCCAGTGCCACTCTAAATCCTGACATTACTTCATCAAAAATTAGTAGTGCTCCATGTTGCGTACACAGCTCGCGACAGCGCTTGGCAAAGTCAGGGCTGGCTCGCACGAAGTTCATGTTGCCCGCAATTGGCTCAATCATCAAAGCGGCTAACTGCGGACCGTGTAGGTCAAAAGCGGCTTCTAACTGGGTTAGATTGTTGTATTCCAGAACCAGGGTGTGGGCAATCACCTCGGGCGGCACCCCGGCGCTGGTCGGGTTGCCAAATGTGGCCAGCCCGGAGCCTGCTTTGACTAGAAGGGCATCGGCATGGCCATGGTAGCAGCCTTCAAATTTGATAAATTTGCTACGCCCTGTAGCGCCGCGCGCCAAGCGTATGGCACTCATGGCGGCCTCCGTGCCTGAGCTCACCAAACGCACCATTTCAATCGAGGGCATCAAACGGATGATTTCTTCAGCCAACTCCACTTCACGCTCGGTGGGTGCACCAAACGAAAAACCGTCTGTAGCTGCCTTTTGCACGGCATCAAGTACCGCAGGGTGGCCGTGACCCAGAATCATCGGCCCCCAAGAGCCAATGTAGTCGGTGTAGCGCTGGCCGTTTGCATCCCACATGTAAGCGCCTTGGGCTTTGCGTATAAATCGTGGTGTGCCACCCACCGCCTTAAATGCCCGCACAGGAGAGTTCACACCTCCGGGTATGCTGCGCTGTGCGCGTTCGAAAAGGCTTTGGTTTGCATCAATTCCAGTATTCATCGTCAAAAAGTCCAAAAATAAAATTAAAACGCTTGAGTGGGTTCATTGTTGGCGGTTGCCAAAACAAGTTCTGCGGTGTCTACCTGTCGATAGTTGAGAGTTTTACTTGAACGCGATAGCGTAAATACGACAAATATCCGCCCATATAGTCAGATATGTTACGTGCGAGCGACCAAAACTGCCACAGTGCACGATACAGTGCATCGTCATTTCATGCCTTAAGAACATTCAAAACCAATACTAAAGGTGTTGGAATATCCGAAACTATGCTTTCGTAGACTTGCAAGGCAACGATGTTAGGGCTTGTCATAGTAAGCTGCTGGGGCGCAAAAGAAAAAAACTGCTTGCGGTCTCGATACAATGCAACTATTCTATGCGAAGGTTTAAAAGCGGTCATGAGCAATAAAACGTGGATGTGTCTTATTTGTGGTTGGATTTACGACGAGAGCACGGGTGCTGTGGAGCATGGTGTTGCAGCGGGCACTGCATGGTCATCAGTTCCAATGAACTGGACATGCCCAGAGTGTGGTGCACGCAAAGAAGACTTTGAAATGGTAGAAATATGACCCCACAACTGCGAGGACTGATACCGTGACCCAGCCATCATCTGGTTACAAAGTGCTGGTGATCGACGACAGCAACACCATTCGACGCAGTGCTGAAATATTTCTCAAGCAGGGCGGGCATGAGGTGCTTTTGGCGGAAGATGGATTTGATGCGCTAGCTAAAGTCAATGATTTTCAGCCAAACTTAATTTTTTGCGATATCCTGATGCCCAGACTCGATGGCTACCAGACTTGCGCCATCATTAAACGAAATGCTAAATTTTCTGCTACCCCTATTGTGATGCTGTCATCGAAGGACGGTGTTTTTGACAAAGCGCGCGGACGCATGGTGGGTTCGCAAGATTACCTGACCAAACCATTTACCAAAGACCAATTATTGCAAACAGTGTTGCAACTTGGATCAATAACACAAGGAGCTTAATATGCCCATTCAAAAAGTACTTGTCGTAGATGACTCTAAAACAGAATTAATGTATTTGACCGATCTGCTTTCTAAGAACGGCATGACAGCGCGGACCGCTGAAAATGCTGAAGATGCATTCAAACGCCTTGCTGAAGAAAAGCCAGATCTGATTTTAATGGACGTTGTAATGCCTGGTCAAAACGGATTTCAACTCACCCGAGCAATCTCGCGTGATCCACAATTTGCAGATGTTCCGATCATCATGTGTACCAGCAAAAATCAAGAAACAGACCGCGTCTGGGGTATGCGCCAAGGTGCACGCGACTACATCACTAAGCCAGTTAATGCCGATGACTTGATGGCTAAAATTCGCGCCCTTGGCTAATTACTATTTCTTGACAGCATCAACTCTGCCCAATTATGGCCAATAAACAAGCCCTGCGTGAACTGCAAACTCGGTTGGCTGAGCGTTTAGCACAAGCCAAATCGCAAGCACCAACGGGCTCATGGTTAGCGGTTGAGTCTGCTGGGCAATCATTATTATTGCCTTTGCAGCAATCTGGTGAAATTTTTTCATGGGCGACCATATTGCCTGTTCCCTATACGCAGTCTTGGTTTTTGGGCGTAGCAAACTTACGTGGTGGCTTGTATGGAATTGTTGATTTTGCAGCTTTTAGTACAGGTACGGTTACACCAGTGCGCTCAGAATCAGCTAGGCAGCAGTCACGTTTTGTAGCCATGAACGCAGCGTTGGGAATCAACTGCGCCGTACTGATTGACAAACTCAGTGGTCTGCGCAATGCATCTGACTTCGTTTCAGTAGAGGATATCGCGGACATGCCCGCGTATATCAGTCGGCAATTGACCGACAAAGCAGGCCGCCAATGGCATGAGCTTGATCTTTCTGAGCTGGCCTTGCGGCCAGATTTTTTAGGCATCTCAACCTGACTCTTTTTTAATATTGAATCCAGAGAATTCATTCGCAATCCAAAGGCTAGAAATATGTCCGCACTTTCATCATTCAAACGTCTGTTCAGCCCCGCCAAAGCACCTGAACTTCAGGCGGAGCAAACCGTATTAAGCCCTGTGATGGCGACTGGATTAGGTAATGTCCAAGATGATTTCGCAGCTAGTATGTTGGCAGAAAGCTTGGAGGCTTCTGCTCCTACAGATGCCAAATTATTGTCTATTCCAGGTTTCGGTACGCGATCTCCAGCGGCACACCAACGCATTTTGGGCATACTTGGTGCATTGGCTTTATTGGTGCTCGGTGGTGTGGCATTTTATGCAATTAGTCAGTCGGACAAGGTCGCGCAGGAGATCACCGCTACGGGTACGTCGTTAATGCAATCGCAACGGTTGGCCAAGTCTGTGTCGCAAGCGCTGGTGGGTAGTGCGCAAGCGTTCCCCGATGTGCGTGAGAGCTCTGAAGTGTTGGCAAAAAACGTTCGAGGTCTTAAATCTGGTGATAGTTCACTACGGCTTGAGGCGGTGCCTGCGGAATACCAAGAAGACATAGAAAAGGCAATTCCCTTGATGGAGCGTGCTGAAAAAAATGCAGGAACCGTGATGGGACAGCAAAAAATCTTGACGCAGGTGGGTTCTGCTTTACGCACCATTAACCGCCAGTCTTCAGATCTCTTGGAAATTGCTGAAACGGTTTCATCACTTAAACTTCAGCAAAATGCACCAGCGGCTGAAATTTCAGCATCGGGACAGTTGGTGATGTTGACGCAACGCATTGGTAAGTCTGCCAACGAATTTTTAACAATGGAAGGTGTTAGCCCAGAGGCGGTTTTCTTGTTGGGTAAAGACTTGAATTCATTTAAGGAAATTTCGCAAGGTTTGTTAGACGGTAGCCCGGAGTTACGCTTGGCTGCAGCAAAAGATCCTCAAATTCGTGAGCGCTTAGACGCACTTTTGAAATTATACGAAGAAACACGTGGCCAAGCGGGAGCAATCTTGGGTAACTTGCAGGGTTTAGTTTCTGCTCGCGAGGCACAGGCAGCGATTTTGGCCGATAGTGAGCCCATGCGACGGACGCTTGAGGATTTACAAGGTAAATTGTCTGGCCAGTCTGGTCTAGGGGTATTGCCTCTCATAGCACTGGTATTCTCTGCTTTGCTTGCGTTGGCGTGTGCAGGAGCCTTTGCGTATGTGCAGTTGCAAGACAGTCGTCAGAGGCAAGGTGTTGCCGAGCGCCAAAGATTAGATGCTGAGCGCCAAGAGCAAGAAGCCAAGCGCGTTAACGATGCTAACCAAGCGGCTATTTTGCGCTTGATGAACGAGTTGCAATCAGTAGCTGAAGGGGATCTGACCCAAGAAGCTACTGTAACTGAGGATATCACGGGTGCTATTGCTGACTCTGTGAATTACACGGTGGAGGAGCTTCGTTCGCTGGTGGGTAACGTGCAAAACACTGCGACCCGAGTGGCGCAAACTACTGCGCAGGTAGAGAGCACTTCTACTGAGCTTTTAGCTGCTTCCACAGAGCAGCTGCGAGAGATTCGTGAGACTGGACAATCGGTTTTAGATATGGCATCGCGCATCAATACCGTGTCTTCACAAGCGCAAGAGTCTGCCACTGTGGCGCGTCAGTCTCTGAACGCTGCTGAAACAGGCTTGGCTGCTGTGCAAAACGCAATCGGCGGTATGAACTCAATCCGTGACCAGATTCAAGATACCTCTAAGCGGATCAAGCGACTGGGTGAGTCATCGCAAGAGATTGGCGAAATTACCGAATTGATTTCTGACATTACAGAGCAAACCAACGTTTTGGCGCTCAACGCTGCGATTCAAGCAGCCTCTGCTGGTGAGGCGGGTCGTGGCTTCTCTGTCGTTGCCGAGGAGGTACAGCGTCTGGCTGAACGTTCTGCTGATGCGACAAGACAGATTTCTGCGCTTGTGAAGGCGATTCAAACCGACACCCAGGACGCTGTAGCAGCTATGGAAAGATCCACTCAGGGTGTGGTTGAGGGCGCAAAGTTGTCCGATAATGCGGGTACTGCCCTCACCCAAATTGATGCTGTGTCAAGACAATTGGCACAGCTGATTGAGCAGATTTCAATTTCTGCTGCACGCGAGGCAGACTCTGCAAACGTGGTAGCAGGTAATATCCAACACATTTTTGCGGTGACTGAACAAACCGGTGAAGGAACTCGCTCTACTGCAACGCAGGTGCGTGAACTATCGCGAATGGCCGAAGAATTACGCCAATCTGTATCGCGTTTTAAGATCGCTTGATGGCCCATTGGCAACGCGAGAATACAAAATACTTACCTGTAAATACTAGTCCTTTATGCAGCAAGCACATTCCACTTCAAACGCTGCGCCGGATGTAGCCATTAATGATTTGGGCCCTTTGGCTTGGGTTTTGGAGGAGTTACGCAAATCATTGGAAGCATCAAGTAAAGCACTGCGCCGGTTCGTCCGAGATGCTGAAATCGCTAGAGGTTCTGATTTGGCAGCTTTGGACTCAAGTCATTTGCGCATTGCCCGCCAGCAGGTTCACCAAGCGGTGGGTGCCTTGGAGATGGTTGGCTTTGAAGCCCCAGCAATGGTTCTGCGCGCAATGGAATCAGCAATACAAAAATTCATACAAAAACCTGAGCACTGTAGCGATGATGCCGCTAGTAAAGTGGAGCGTGCAGGCTTTGCGCTTACTGGATATCTTGAAGGTGTATTGGCTGGGCGTGGAGTTTCGGCGGTATCGCTGTTTCCTCAATACCAAGATGTTCAAGTCTTGGCTGGTGCTGTGCGTATACATCCTGCCGATTTGTGGTCACATTCTTGGCGTTTGCGCGATGTGACTCTGCCGAATGCTCCCGAAATTGAGTTGACTCAAGATGCTCGGTCAAAATTTGATCAAGGCGTACTCAAAATAGTGCGTAGTTTTGACCCAATAGCGGCCGCCCAGTTGCGTGATTTGTCGATCGGTTTGTCTTTCGGAAAGTTGGAGCGATCAACGGTTATTTTTTGGAAGGTAACAGCCGGATATTTTGATGCGATAGCGCATAATTTATTGCCAGCTGACATGCATACCAAGCGTGCCGCATCCAGAGTATTGGTGCAGTTTTCTGCACAGGCTAGCGCTGACCCCTCAATTTCCGAGCGCTTAACCCAAGATTTAGTGTTCTTTTGTGCACAAGCAGTTCCAGCTTCGAATACTGCCGAAATGTTGATTGCCGTACGGTCTGCATACGGTCTAAACCAGATGGGTGCAGTCGACTATAGCAAAAGTATTTTTGGGCACTTTGATCCTTCACTTTTAGCGCAAGCCCGTAAAAGACTCAACGTGGCCAAAGAAACGTGGTCACTTGTCACGGCAGGAGACGCAGGTAAGTTCAAGGCTTTAGTTGACCAATTTAGCTTGGTCAACGATTCATTAACGAAGCTGTTACCCTCTGGGACAGTCTTGGCTGCTGCTCTTTCACGTTGTGCAGAAGCCAGTGCTAAAAGCGGTCAAGGTCCACAGCCAGCGCTTGCGATGGAGGTTGCAACTGCGCTTTTATATGTTGAGGCAGTGTTCGAAGACCTAGATCCGAACGATCCTGAATTAGCGCGGCGTTGCGTGCATTTGGCCGAACGTGTAGAGTCAGTGCGAACAGGCGGTGACTCTCAGCCTTTAGAGAGCTGGATGGAGGAGTTGTACAGAAAGGTGAGTGACAAACAAACCATGGGCAGTGTGGTGGGTGAGCTTAAGCATAATTTGGCTGAGCTTGAAAAGTCCATGGACCAGTTTTTCCGAGACCCTAAAGACAAAGTTTGTCTTCGTGATGTGCCGTCTCAGCTTGCGCAAATGCGTGGTGTTTTGTCAGTATTGGGTATCGATCAGGCCTCCCTAGCTGTCATGAGAATGCGTGACAGTGTGGAGCAAATCCTCATCACTGAAATTGATGAAGAGCGTGCCCGTGCTGCGGGTACTTTTGATAAATTAGGCAACAGTCTTGGCGCACTAGGCTTCCTAATCGACATGTTGAGCTACCAGCCAGTACTTGCAAAAAAACTGTTTATATTCGATGAGCAACTCGGAGAATTACGGCCGCTGATGGGGCGTACGGTTGAGGAGCGTGGCGTTCATCTGGACAGTCGCCCCCTAGATACTGCCGCAACCTTAGTGCCAATTTCACGCAGTTCTATTTCCTCAGAACAGACTTTAACGTTTGAAGTCGAGAGTCCACCAATTCAAACAATACCTCCAGCGGTCATTCATCCTGCGGTAGCAATGCCATATGTAAATCCATCGTCACCGGAGCAAGACGAGCAAGACGATGCTGAGTTGTTGGACATTTTCTTAGAAGAGGCTCGTGAGGTGACTGAGAATGGTTTGGCGGCGGTTCAAGAACTTGCGCAAGACACTGGCAGTATCAATGCATTGACTACTCTGCGTCGTGCTTTCCACACGCTCAAGGGCAGCTCTCGGATGGTGGGACTCAATGAGTTTGGCGAAGCAGGTTGGGCGATGGAGCAACTGCTCAATACTTGGCTTGCCGATCAAAAACCCGCAAACGATTCTTTGCTAACCACAACCTCACAGGCAATGGGTAATTTCTCCGTCTGGATCGAGGCCATTGCCGCAAATGACGGTGATAAATTCAACGCTAAACCGTTCAAAAGAAGTGCTGATGCGCTGCGTTTGGAAGGGCGATTTGAGTCTATGGCCATTGAGCCGACTGCAAATACGATCACTGTGACCGAGCCCTTTGAGCATGGAGTGGAAAGTGCCAACTCCAACACGGTTGAAATTGGCGAAGCAGATATACAAATAGATTTTTCTAGTTTAGAAGCGCTTGCAGTCGATTTTGTTCAGGTTTTACCCGAAGAACAAATTGTGCTGACGGATGCCCCAGCAGCACAATTTGTGGAGCCAGTAGATTTTGTCGATTTTGCTGACTTCAGCAGCCCAAGCGCAGAGCCAATGCCTTTGATGCCAATGAGTGATGTGGTTGTAACGGCTGAAATTGCAGACGATTTTGGTGTGGAGTTTGATACACCATCTGAAAAAAATGGCATGTCTGATCCATTTTCTCCTGTCGTAGAAGTTGACGCGCCAGTTGCAATATTTACCCCGCCGCAATTACGTCTCGTAGGCACAGATACGGTAATTGAATTGCCAGCTTTAACTGAGAGTATTTCCTCAACAGAAGAGCAATTCAAAGCGATAGGCCCTTTACGCATAGGCATTGCGCTGTACAACGTCTACCTTAATGAAGCAGACGAGTGGTCTAGGCGGCTACTCACAGAGTTAACCGAGTGGTCGATGGAAACGCAGCGCGCATTGCCAATCTCCACAGTATCTTTGGCGCATTCACTGGCGGGCAGCTCTGCAACGGTGGGATTTCAAGGGCTTTCATCGCTAGCCCGAAGCCTAGAGAGTCGTTTGCAGGCGAGTGAGGCGTATTCAGCGCCACTAGCTGCGCATCGGCATGCTGCCATATTTGTCAAAGTGGCTGAGGAAATTCGCCGTTTGTTACACCAATTTGCCGCAGGATTTTTAAAAGATGCAAGCCCAGAGATAACTCTTTTACTCCAAGAAACAGAGCATACTGAAATTGCTGACACGGGCGGTATTCCTCTGTCAGAGACGATGGATGAGGATATACCGGATTTCGTGCAAACTATCGAGCCCGATGTGGTTATTGACAGTGGATATGCAGCACTAGATGCTATAAATTTTGACTTTACACCTGCTGAAGTTCCCTCACTCGCATTGGTTGACGCGCCCTCGATAGAGGCAATGCCCGAAGTGTACGTGCCAGAAGCTGACAACTCCGAGATCGCACGGCTGGAGGCACTCTTGGCTGAGCATGCAAAAACGATAGAGCTTGAAACAGAGTTTGAAATTGAGCCAGTGGTTGCAAAAGCCACGCCAGAGTTCGCGGTTGGAGTTTCCATTGCGGGACTTGGCGGTTTGTCGGTAGCTGCTTTCACCACCGATGTGATTCAATCAGCTCAGCCAGAAGAGCGCGTTCAAGCGAACTTTACACCACACAGCATACAAGCTGACGTGGCTGATGACATCGATGCCCTCGACGCGCTTGATCCTGACTTGTTCCCTATATTCGATGAAGAAGCTACCGAGTTGATGCCACTGTTAGGGGCTGCGCTTCGCCAGTGGTCTAGCCGACCAGACAATCAAAACGCGCGGTCTGAAGTGTTGCGAGTTTTGCACACACTCAAAGGTAGCGCGAGGCTTGCTGGCGCTATGCGCTTGGGCGAGATGAGCCACCGAATGGAGTCGGATATTGAGTCTCTTGGCTCGCAAAATGCCACCACAGCCAATATAGAGCCCCTTATGGGTAGCTTCGATACGATGGGCAATGTGCTGGATGTTCTGCGCTTGACGCCACTAACGGATGTATTTAACACCAGCGTAGACAAACCAGCTGTAGCGATTATGCCAGCTCAAAATGCCAGTGTGCATACTGCCGCTACTGTATCGGGAACTGGAGCAAACCTGCTTGCGCTTGTGCCACGTGGTCTCGCTATTGCAACGGTTGCAGCAGTGAGCAACCAATCGGTGCGCGTAAAGTCGCAATTGTTAGACCGTTTAGTCAATCAAGCAGGCGAGGTCATGATCACACGTGCCCGCCTTGAGGCCGAAATGAACCAGTTGCGTGGTTCTTTGAGTGATCTGACGGCTAACTTGGATAAATTACGTGTGCAATTGCGTGATATTGAAGTGCAAGCCGAGTCCCAAATGCAGTCGCGGATGGCGCAAGCAAAAGAAAGCTCAGCTGGCTTTGATCCTTTAGAGTTCGACCGATTTACACGCGTTCAAGAGCTCACCCGAATGATGGCGGAATCAGTTAACGACGTTGCAACTGTGCAGCGCAACTTACAACGCACGGTAGAGGCTACCGAAGATGATTTAGTAGCCCAAGCTCGGCAAACACGCGAGTTGCAGCGCGATCTACTGCGCACGCGCATGGTGGAGTTCGAAGGCATCTCGGAGCGTCTCTACCGCGTTGTGCGCCAGGCTTCAAAAGATGCTGGAAAATCTGTAAAACTCGACATCACAGGGGGGTCTATCGAAATGGATCGTGGTGTACTCGATAGGATGACACCAGCTTTTGAGCATCTGCTGCGCAATTGCGTTGCCCATGGTATTGAGGAAGCTTCCGTGCGTAGCGCACAGGGCAAAGACACCAGCGGTCAAATTACCATTAGTCTGCACCAAGAAGGCAATGACGTTTCGGTAGAGTTTCGTGATGACGGTGCAGGCTTAAATATATCGCGTATACGAGAAAAAGCAATGGCTCAGGGCTTACTCACCGCAGATCAAAATCTGTCAGACAGCGATGCTGCCAATTTAATATTTATGCCTGGATTTTCCACGGCCAGCCAAGTGACGGAATTGTCTGGTCGCGGTATTGGGATGGATGTGGTTCGCTCAGAGGTCAACGCTCTGGGCGGTCGTATTGAGACATCTACCTCTTCGGGACAGGGCACTAACTTTAAGTTGGTGCTTCCTCTCACAACGGCCGTAACGCAGGTGGTGATGTTGCGTATGGGAGCATTGTCGATTGGCGTACCTGCAAATTTGGTGGAAATTGTCCGTAGAACGCCCAGCAAAGAGCTTGAGCAGGCTTATAACGCAGGTACGATTGTGCATGCTGGCCAAGAAGTTGCCTTTTACTGGTCTGGTGCATTGTTGCAAGCATCGCAGTCTAGCAATGCTTTGGCGGGGAAAACCAGTCCCATTGTGGTGTTTCGCAGTGCGGCTCAAAGGGTGGCAATGCACGTTGATGAGGTGTTGGGTAACCAAGAGGTGGTGGTTAAAAACCTAGGGCCGCAGTTATCGCGTCTGCCAGGTTTGGCGGGCATGTCTGTGTTGGCATCTGGCGCTGTTGTCTTGATTTATAACCCTGTTGCATTGGCTACGGTCTATGGCGAACAAGCGCGCAATTTAAGTGCTGACAAAGCGGAGCCGCATGTACTTGAAATCAGTCCAACCATAGATCCATTGCACCCCGATGCATTGAAGCAAAACCTCGGATACAGTGTGCCCGTGCTTCCTGCCGCAGTGCAACCTGGAAGAATACCGGTGGTTTTAGTGGTCGACGACTCCATTACGGTACGTCGTGTAACCCAACGCCTGCTGGTGCGTGAAGGCTATAAAGTGACATTGGCTGCGGATGGATTGCAGGCTTTGGAAAAACTGGTGCAAGAAGTACCTACTTTAGTAGTTTCCGATATCGAGATGCCTCGCATGGATGGCTTTGACTTGGTACGCAACATCCGAGCAGACCAGAGACTTGCCCATTTACCTGTCGTGATGATTACCTCGCGAATGGGAGAAAAACACCGTGACCATGCGATGGCATTGGGTGCGAACCATTATTTGGGCAAACCCTATTCGGAGGAAGAGCTACTAAGCTTGGTTAGACGCTATGCAGAAGCTGAAACCCTCCAATCAAGCGTGCAATAAGGGCGTTTTTTTAACTACTGCATACCGTGCCAGTGTGAGCGCTCTGGCTTCGTCATGCGCGACGATACGCTGAGGGTAATCATGTCCTAGGGTTACGCCTGCTGCCGCAAGTTCTAAGGGTTTGGCTAGCCAAGGCGCATGCAATGCTGCATCAGACAGTTTGCTCAATTGTGGCAAGTAGCGTCGAATAAATTTACCCTTGGCATCAAATTTCTCACTCTGACTACTTGGGTTAAAAATTCGAAAGTAAGGCTGCGCATCACATCCAGATGAAGAGGCCCATTGCCATCCCCCGTTGTTGGCGGACAAATCAAAATCAATGAGTTTTTCTGCAAAATAGCGTTCACCCCAGCGCCAATCAATGCCTAGGTCTTTAGTTAAAAAGCTAGCCACCACCATGCGCAGGCGGTTATGCATGTAGCCTGTTTGGTTGATTTGTGCCATGGCGGCATCCACCAGTGGATAACCCGTTTTTCCGTCACACCAAGCTTGGAAAAGTACTTGGGCATGCTTGCCTTTTTCCCATTGAATAGCATCGTATTCAGGCTTGAAACTTCCTGATGCCACGCGTGGAAAATTACTAAGAATTTGAAAATAAAAGTCACGCCAAATCAGCTCACTGAGCCAAACGCTTGCACCCACGCTGCCCTGTATGTGGCGTTGGTAGGCGGTGGCTACAAGCTTTCGGATGCTCAGGGTGCCAAAGCGCAAATGCACGCTCAAATAACTTGGCCCTTTGACTGCGGGAAAATTGCGGGTCTCTTCATATTTGTCCATACGTTCAAAAAAATCCGCAAAAAGTGCTTTGCCGCCGGTAGAGCCACAAGGGATTTTTAAATTGAGGAGGTTAGTGTTCTCAAACCCAATTTCAGACAATGTGGGTACAGGGCGGGCCAATGCCAGCGGTCTGTCAGCAAGCGAGGGCGCATATTTGGTGATTGAATAGCTTTGTATATGAAAGTCGGTCAGTGTTTTGAGCCATGCATTTTTGTAGGGCGTAAAAACACCGTAGGGTTTACCCATTTGCGTTAACACCTCTGCGTGTTCAAAAATAACGTGGTCTTTGCTGGTGTGAAAACTGATGCCTACAGCAGCCAGCGCCCCAAGTACTATTGCATCGCGTGCGATCGCACTCGGTTCGTAATCGTGGTTAGTAAATACAGCCTGCGCGTGTAATTCTAGCGCCAAGCGTAGAATTTCCTTTTTCGCCCAAGAGTGCCGCACAATCAAACCAGCTCCATCGCGTTGCGCCAGCAAGCGCAAACTTTCGTCAAGTTGGACCAACGACTCGCGAATGAACTCGACACGTCGGTCAGCGCGCGGCAAAGGATCTAAAATTTCCTGATCAAATACAAAAACACAATGCACATGTTGACACAGCTTAAGCGCGTGGTGAAGCGCAGCATTGTCATCAGTACGCAGATCACGGCGAAACCAAACCAAACCGGTGGCATATTTTTTAGTCATAGCAGAGACTCCTTGGTCAATTTATTGGCAAATAGGCTAGCCGCATCGTTAAAATCAATACATGCCTGCTGATTCTGCTCTATTTGACTTGACCGACCATTTTCTAATTGCCATGCCCGGCCTTGAAGACGAGGCCTTTGGTCGGTCGGTGGTTTATCTGTGTGAGCATGGCGAACGCGGTGCATTAGGCTTGATTATCAACAAACCCAGCACTGATCTCACACTGTCGGGTCTTTTTGCAAAAGTTGATTTACCCTTAGAGCGAGTTGACCTGCAAAAACTTCCCGTTTTTGATGGTGGACCTGTGCAAACGGGGCGAGGTTTTGTACTGCACGAGGCCATCGTTGCACAACGCAGCGAGGCTGACTTGGAAAACAATAGCCCAATTGAGTCTGTTTACCAATCTACCATGACCATTCCCGGGGGCTTGGAAATGACCACTTCCAAGGACGTGTTAGAGGCGATTTCTTCGGGCGCAGGCCCCCAAAAACTTTTTATAACACTGGGCTATTCGCAGTGGGCGCAGGGCCAGTTAGAGTCTGAGCTTGCGCAAAACACTTGGCTTACGGTACAGGCCGACCAAGAGTTGATTTTCAATACTCCTGTCAAGGAGCGGTACGCTAAAGCCCTGTCTTTACTTGGTTTGCAAGAGTGGATGATTTCACGGCAATCGGGGCGTGCGTGATGCATTTGCGCAAGGATCACAACAGTGCTGCGCAGCAATTTTTGGCTTTTGACATTGGCACTAAGCGTACAGGCGTGGCGGTCGGCAGCACACTGCTATGCAGTGCACAGCCACTGCGCAGCATTGTGGCGACGGGTGACGCACGCTTTACCCCCATTGCCTCTTTAATTTCACAGTGGCAGCCCACTGCCTTGGTCGTGGGTGTGCCACGCCACCCAGACGGTGCTATGCATGCCATGACCGCTCATGCGCAGCGCTTTGCCCGCCAGTTGCATGGAAGATTTGGTCTCGTGGTGCATGAGGTAGACGAGCGTTACAGTAGCGCAGAGGCACAATCGCGCGGTGCGGGCGACCTTGATGCCGAATCAGCCTGTGTCATCTTGGAGCAATTTTTTGATCAAAATGCACGCCAACAGCAGCCCCAAAAGGATACCCTATGAGCCAACTTTTACTTGATGCACAAGCCCTATATGGCGAACTTTTGCGTGGTGTGCGCAAATTGCTCACACCCCAGAGCCATTTGGTAGGAATCACCTCTGGCGGAGCTTGGCTAGCCGAAAAACTACACAAAGACCTTGGCCTAGAAGGAAAGGTAGGTATTATTTCATCTGCTATGCACCGCGATGATTTTTCTAAGCGCGGCATAGCCAGCGCCGCACAAACCCAGTTGCCTTTTGACACCAATGGTGCAGACATTGTGTTACTAGACGATGTACTGTACACCGGACGTACCATACGCGCTGTGCTCAATGAACTGTTTGACTATGGCCGCCCCGCGCGCGTACAACTGGCTGTTTTGGTAGACCGTGGCGGACGTGAACTGCCTCTGGAAGCCAGTTTTGCCGCCGCTCGCGTGGCCTTGCCAATCAACCAATCGCTTGCGCTGGCACGCAGTGAACAAGGTGTGCTCAGCTTCAAAGTGGAAAACAAAGCGTAAAGCAAACAAATCAAAGCCCTCACCATGCTCTACAAACGCAACCCCCAGCTCAATAAAAATGGTGAACTCATTCATCTTTTATCCACCGAAGGCTTGTCCAAAGCCATCCTCACCAATATCCTAGACACAGCTGCCCAGTTTGTGAGTGTGAATGACCGTGAGGTGAAAAAGGTGCCCATATTGCGCGGCAAATCAGTGTTCAATTTATTCTTTGAAAACTCCACCCGCACCCGCACTACCTTTGAAATCGCGGCCAAGCGCTTATCTGCGGATGTGATTAATCTGGACATTGCCCGCTCGTCAGCCTCTAAAGGCGAATCATTACTGGACACCATTGCCAACTTGAGTGCCATGGCTGCTGACATTTTTGTGGTGCGCCACGGTGAGTCTGGCGCTCCATATTTAATAGCGCAGCATGTTGCCCCCCATGTACATGTGGTGAATGCGGGCGATGGCCGCCACGCCCATCCCACGCAGGGTTTGCTGGATATGTACACCATTCGCCATTACAAGGGCGATTTTTCTAAACTCACGGTGGCCATTGTGGGAGATGTGCTGCATTCGCGTGTGGCGCGGTCTGACATTCATGCGCTCACCACTCTTGGCTGCGCCGAAGTGCGCGTGGTGGGCCCTAAAACCATCGTTCCTGGAGATTTAAGCCAGATGGGCGTGCGCGTATGCAACACCCTTGAAGAGGGCATAAAAGATACCGATGTCATCATCATGCTGCGCCTGCAAAGCGAGCGTATGAGTGGGGCGCTTTTGCCGTCAAGTCAAGAGTTTTTCAAAAGCTTTGGCCTCACGCCCGAGAAACTGGCGCTGGCAAAGCCCGATGCTATTGTGATGCACCCCGGCCCGATTAACCGTGGTGTGGAGATAGCATCTGCCGTGGTAGATGGCACCCAAAGCGTGATCTTGCCGCAAGTGACTTTTGGTATTGCGGTGCGCATGGCGGTGATGGGCATTGTGGCGGGAAATTTGGCATAGGTAAGGGCAAAAAACACCATGAAAATTTTGATTAAAAATGGCCGTGTCATCAACCCTGCCAATGGTCTTGATGAAAAAACCGACTTGGCGATTGCTGCTGGTCGTATCATTGCTATTAAAAACATTGCACCAGACTTCAACCCCAGTAAAACCATAGACGCTACGGGTTGCATGGTGATACCCGGTTTGGTGGACTTGTGTGCCCGTCTGCGTGAGCCGGGTTTTGAGCACGAAGGCATGTTAGAAAGCGAGCTAGCCGCCGCCGTGGCGGGTGGAGTAACCAGCCTTGTATGTCCGCCCGACACCGATCCAGTGTTGGACGAGCCCGGTTTGGTGGAAATGCTGAAATTCAGGGCGGAAAAGCAGCACCAAAGCCGCGTCTTTCCGTTGGGCGCACTCACCCGAGGATTGCAAGGCGAGGTGCTCACTGAAATGGCCGAGCTCACCGAGGCGGGCTGTGTAGGCTTTTCGCAAGCGGAAGTGCCGCTGGCCAACACCCAAGTGATGATGCGTGCCCTGCAATACGCCGCCACCTTTGGCTACAGCACATGGCTGCGCCCACAGGAGCTGCATTTAGGCAAGGGCGTGGCTGCCAGCGGTGCGCTTGCCACGCGGCTGGGCTTGGCTGGCGTGCCCGTAGCGGCTGAAACGATAGCGCTGCATACGCTGTTTGAGCTTATGCGGGCGCTTGGTGCAGCGGCCAATGGCGCTCCCCGTGTGCATATTTGCCGCATCAGCAGCGCCGCTGGCGTTGCGCTGGTGCGCCAAGCCAAGCTGGATGGCCTGCCTGTGACTTGCGATGTCAGCATCAATTCATTGCACCTCACCGATGCCGATATCGGTTATTTTGACAGCCGCGCCCGCCTGAACCCGCCCCTGCGCCAGCAGCGCGACCGCGAGGCGCTGCAAGCGGCGCTGGCCGACGGCACGATTGACGCACTGGTCTCAGACCACATGCCCGTGGAGGCCGATGCCAAGGCCTTGCCATTTGCCGAAGCCGAGCCCGGCGGCACGGGGCTAGAGCTGTTGCTTAGCTTGTTGATTAAATGGGCAGAGCAGCAGGGCGTGGCTTTGCCTAAAGCTTTGGCCAGAGTCACCTGCGACCCTGCCCGCGTGATGGGCAGCGCACTAGGCACATTGCAGTCCAGCCTAGGCCAGCTGGTGGTGGGCGGCGTGGCCGATGTGTGTGTTTTTGACCCAGTGGCCGAATGGGTGGTCACCCCCGACGCATTGGTCAGCCAAGGCAAGCACACGCCCTTTGCCCACGACATGGGCGGCATGCGTTTGACTGGCCGTGTGCGGGCCACCGTGGTGAGCGGGCATGTAGCATTTGAATTTGGCAAGGCTTAAACGCAGTGGCTAGTCTGCGTGCGCTGTCCAAGCTACTGCGTGCCTGCCTGCATTTGCTGCACGGCATGTGGACGATTTGGCGGTATTTCCCCAAGGCCTCCCGCCTAGAAAAATCCGCCCACATCAAGCTGTGGGCTACACGCTTTTTAAGCATCGTGGGCGTAGACCTTGAAATCAGCGGTAGTCCCGTGCAAACGGGCCCTATGCTGGTGGTGGCCAACCATATTTCGTGGCTAGACATTTTGGCCATGTTGGCCGTGCAGCCTGTGCATTTTGTGTCTAAAGCCGAGGTAAAAAGCTGGCCCGTGGTGGGCTGGCTGGCCACCAATGTAGGCACACTTTACATAGAGCGCAGCTCCCGCAAAGACGCGCTGCGCATGGTGCAAGCCGTGGCGCAAGATCTGCAAGCAGGCTGCGTGGTGGGTGTTTTCCCAGAGGGCACCACCACCGATGGTGTCGATTTATTGCCGTTTCATGCCAACTTGATCCAAGCTGCGCTAGACGCGAAAAGCCCTGCGCAGGCAGTGTCTTTGGATTATCGGGAAGCAGCCACAGGGTTGCGCAGTGAAGCGGTAATTTATATTGGGGAGGATACTTTGCTCACGTCGGTATGGCGGATTTTGAGAGCTTCGCGTATGACGGCGCGGATGGCGTATGCACTGCCGCAGCAGGCGGTGGGGCTTGATCGGCGTGCTTGGGCGGCTGCCTTGCGTTCTCAAATTATTTCTATGCGTGCGTAGTTTGGCTCAACGGCTCGTTTTATGCCGTTTCTTCAGCCGCAAAAGTCACCACATGGTCTACCGCGGCTTTAATGCCTATCCATTCGCCTAGTTTGTGGTCGTGGTGGCTGGGCACGTGGGCCATTACGGTTTCGCCAGTTTGCAGCTTTAATGTGTATAAAAACTCATTCCCTCGAAAGGCTTTACGCATGATTTGAGCCAACACGGGAGATGCATCGTCGTGCAATATGTCGTCTGCACGCAACAGCACGTCTACCTTGCCTAGTGGCAAGGCGGCGAGCACTTCGGGGCTGATGTCGTGCAGTTCGCCCAGTGGGGTTACCACGTGTTTGTGGTCGCCGTCGGCCTCGTGGTGCATCTCTACGCTGGCTTTGGCAAAAACGCCGTGGCCAATGAAGTCTGCTACAAAACGTGTAGCAGGACGATGATACAGGTTATACGCATCAGCCCATTGGTGCAAAGCACCCTCGTTCATCACGCCAATCACATCGCCAATCGCAAAGGCCTCTAATTGGTCGTGCGTCACCATCAAGGCGGTAGTGTTGGCAGCTTTTAAAATGGCGCGCACTTCATGCGCCAAGCGCTCGCGCAGGTCTACATCTAGGTTGGAAAACGGCTCATCGAGCAGCAGCAGTTGGGGCTTGGGGGCCAGGGCCCGCGCCAGCGCCACGCGCTGCTGCTGGCCACCCGAGAGCTCATGTGGGTAGCGGCGGCGCACATCTTTCAACCCTACCAGTTCCAGCACCTCGCCCACGCGGTCTTGGCGCTGTGTTTTGGGCATGTCCCAAATGCCAAAACCCACGTTTTGGCCAATGTCTAAGTGGGGGAAAAGTGCGTAGTCTTGAAACACCATGCCAACGCGCCGTGTCTCAGGGGGGAGCGAGCGCGTGGGACTGCCCACCTGGTTGCCTGCCAAACTGATGGTGCCGCTGCTGAGCGCCTCTAGCCCGGCCACCGCACGCAGCAGTGTGGTTTTGCCGCAGCCTGAAGGGCCTATCAGCACGCCAATTTGTCCAGCAGCCAAGCCAAAACTCACCTCCAGTACGGCGGGACGTAGGCGGCTGGGGTATTGAACCGTGAGATGCGATAACTCTAAAAACATAAAGTAGATTCTAGATGATTACAATTCTCATTTAGATTGGGTAAGTTTAACCATACGATTGTGCCGGTTTGCGCAATCACTGCCCTACATTTTCTTTGTAACCCTTGTGCGCCGCCTAAGCTCTATTCCACCGCTATTGATTGCTTTGCTGATTGCGCTGCCCGTGCTCGCTGTGTTGGCATCGGTCACGCAAAGCGATGCCCAAAGCCTGCAAATTTTGCGCGAAATGACGGGAACTGTATTGCCACGCTACACGGCCAATTCATTGCTGCTGTGTGTGCTGGTTGCTATCGGAGTTGCAGCGGTAGGCGCAAGCACAGCATGTGCTGTGACGTTATTTGACTTTAAAGGCCGCAGCACTTTTGAATGGGCGCTGCTGTTGCCGCTGGCTATACCGGCGTATGTGGTGGCCTATGCGTATACCGATTTTTTGCAATACAGCGGGCCAGCGCAGAGCGCTATCCGCACCGCGCTGGGCGTGCAGGGCAGGGTGCTGCCCGAGGTGCGCAGTTTGGGCGGTGCGGTGCTGGTGTTTGTGTGCGCGCTTTATCCCTATGTGTATTTACTAGCACGCGCCGCGCTGGCCGAGCGCGCGACACACCTTATGGAGGCAGCACGCATGCTGGGTGCGCCGCTGCGCCGTCGCATCCGCGCGGTGGCGCTGCCGTTGGCGCGTCCAGCCATTGCGGCGGGTGTTGCACTGGCGCTGATGGAAACGCTGGCTGACTACGGTGTGTCGAGTTATTTTGGGCTAGAGACTTTCACCACGGGCATTTACAAGGCTTGGCTTGCCATGGACAACCGCATTGCAGCAGCGCAACTGGCGGTTACCCTGCTGATAGTAGTCGCAGTGCTGTTGAAAATAGAGCGCCATGCCCAGCGCCGGATGCGCTTTGCACAGGCCAAGGGCGCGCGTGCGGGCAGTGCAGAAGCGCGGCCTGTGGTTTTGCGCGGTAAGCGTTTGGCCATCGCTTGGCTGGTTTGTGGGCTACCCGTGCTCTTGGGCTTTGTGCTGCCCGTAGCCTTCATGCTGCGGCCCTTGTTGGCATCCATTGGTTCGCTTGACGCGCCACTGCCCTGGGGCAGTTTTGTACAGTGGGGTTTTAGCAGCGTTAAATTGGCGCTCATTGCATCCGCGCTGGCCACAGCCGCTGCGCTGGCCTTGGCTTTTTATGTGCGCCGCACGCCTAGCCGTCTGGCGCGCGGGGTGGTGCAGGTGGCCGGCATGGGCTATGCCGTGCCTGGCGCGGTGATTGTGGTGGGGCTGCTGCTACCCGTGGGTTGGATGCAGGCCAACTATCCGCAAAGCGGCTTTGGCGCACTGCTTACTGCCAGCATCGTGGGTGTGGTGTGGGCGTATTTGGTGCGCTTTTGTGCGGTGGCGCTGCAAAGCGTGCAAAGCGGCTATGCCCGCATCCCTGTCAGTTTTGACGATTCTGCACGCATCCTAGGCATTACCGGCTTGAAGCTCATGCGCCGCGTGCACTGGCCGCTGCTGCGCCGTAGCACCTTTGTAGCTGCGCTTTTGGTATTTGTTGATGTCATGAAAGAACTCCCCGCCACCCTCGTGCTGCGCCCTTTTAACCACGATACCTTGGCAGTCATGGCCTACCAACTCGCCCGCGACGAGCGCCTAGGCGAAGCGGCCCTGCCCGCATTGGCGCTGGTGGCAGTGGGGCTGCTGCCCGTGATTTTGCTTTCGCGCAGTTTGCGTTCTGAAGGCCAAGCACTGGCTTGCTAGCCGCCCATGCTACTGAAATTACCAAGGTTTACTATGGTTTATCTCAAAAGCATATAAACCGCAGTAAGCTCACTAAATATGGCCATTGTCAGCTTCATATGGTCATAGTTTGCTATTAAAAAATAAGCCGCCTCAAGCTATGAAGCGGCTTTTTGTTGGCACGGCGCTGGTATCAACGCATATAAACCACGATAAAGGCAATCACCAAGAGCAGGCTGATGTAATACCCCGCATCAATGGCGAACAGCTTCCATGAGCGCTTTTCCCATGCCACGCCTTGCAGGAGGTTGGGCACAAAAAATCCCAACCATGTGAAGAATCCGGCTTGAAACGCTTGCTCGACCTTGCCAAGTTTCAGTGTGGTGTTGCCCCATGTGCTGGGAGTCCACGCTGCAATGTTGCTAGACAGCACCATCGGCATTAAAAACACGCTCACTACCGTAAGCAGCAATGATTTCACCAAGGCGGGGGTGGGTTGCACCTCGGACGGGTCAAAGCCCATTTCTTTGGCCCAGGCTTTGCCAAAAAGCGGCGTCTACCAAGCGTAGCTCAGAAAAAATCCCGCCACTGTGGCTACAAAAAGCGAGAGGAAGTTGACTTGGATATCGGGCATGGTGTACTCCTAAGAGGCTAAGGTGGTTAAAGTTTGGCAAATCAAAGCGGTGAATATGCTACTTGGCGTACCTCTAGCGCACCAAGCAATGCGACAGGGCATTTGGCGGCCCAGCCAGTGGCCTCGGGTTCGCCGGGCACGTCAATGAGGTAGTAGCCGCCAATTTGCGTGTCGCCCGGCAGGGCGGGGCCATTTTGGGTTTGGATGCGGCCATTGGTGGCAAATACCCGCTGGGCAGTATCGGGCGGTGCCAGTTGACCCGCTGCCACCAAGACACCCGATTGAATCAGTTGTTGGTTGTAGGCCATCATGTCTTGCATCATCTTGGCTCCAGCTTGCTGCGGCATATTGGCCATGGCTGCTGGTTGAACTTGGCACAGTAAAAGATATTTCGTAGGGGATCCCTGTTTAAACATGAAGTGGAGGAAGCGCTACTGTAAAAAGAAATGATTAATCGTACAATTGCAGTAATACTTATTTAACTGCAAATATAAACTTTGCAATAAGGTGTATTCATAGCACTTATTCGCTAACGACCCGTACCATGCAATCCCTTCGCGGTATTTTGAATTTCACCCGCACCGCAGAGCTGGGCAGCTTTGCCGCCGCAGCCCGCGAGCTGGAAATATCGCCCGTCGCAGTCAGCCAAAACATCAGCCGCTTAGAGAAAAATCTGGGTGTGCGCCTGTTTGCCCGCAGCACCCGCGCATTGCAGCTCACGCGCGAAGGCGAGGCTTTTTTAGAGCAATGCAAAGGCCCGCTGGCACAACTGGACGCGGCCTGTAAAGACATTGCCAGCGATGCGCTGCGCCCCAGCGGCAAGCTGCGTGCCACGGTGATCTCGCCTGTGGCCTACCAGTATTTGATGCCGCTGCTGCCAGAGTTTTTTAAGCGTTATCCGCATATTCAGCTTGAGCTGGAGCTCAGCGAAGATCCTGCGCAGCTGATCCCCAAGCGCTTTGATTTGGGTATACGCGTAGGCCAATTGAACGACGCTGCCTTTGTGGCGCGGCCACTAGGCCCCATGCGCCTGCTGCTATGTGCCTCACCCGCTTACTTGGCTGACCGAGCTTGCCCGCAAAGTCTGGAAGACTTAGGCGCACATGATCTGCTGCAAATGCAAGCCACAGGGCGCGAGCAAGCAGCCCCATTTTTTGTGCAAACCCGTAGCGCGGGCGCACGCAGTATGCAAATGCTGCAATTGCCTGGGCGCTTCATTTGCAACGACTTTCGCAGCCTGCTGCAAGCCTGTACGGATGGCCTAGGCATTGCCCAACTGCCCCTGCCCGTGGCACTGGCCGCCCTGCGCCAAGGACAGCTCAAAATAGTGTTGCCCGACTATGTGTCAGAAGGCTGGCAACTGTTTATCCACTACCCCAGCCGCAAGCAACTGCCCGCCCGAGTGCGCGCATTGGTGGATTTTTGTATAGAACATTTGGGTGGACATGCCGATTTGAGTGCCGATGTGTCTGGCTTTGCCGCTGAAATGGCTCAGACAGCACCGCTGCCAATTTATGTATAAAAACTGCCAATGTCACCGTCATATGGTCATAGTTTGCTATTAAAAATTAAGTAACCTGCACCATATCCTTGTCAAACCAAAGCGTGCAGTAGGCCAAAAACGCAAACGGTGCGCCCACCCACGCCAGCTTGTCAAAGCCGACTGTGCCCAACAGCGCTCCACTGATGGCTGCACCTAAAGCTGTACCCAAATACAGCATGGAGCTATTGAGCGACAGCAGCATGGGTGCTTGACTGGGAGACAGCATGGCCAAGCGCACTTGCTGGGGTGCGCCCATTGAAAAGCCCGCTATACCCCAAAGTATGAACATACTCGCCACGAGCGGGTAATGGCCTTGTGTGAGCGGCACGCACAGCATCATCACGGTGAATACGCCCAAATTCACGCGCAGTGCGGCAATAGGGCCAAAGCGGTCGGCTGCCCATCCGCCCAAAAACGTGCCCACTACACCGCTGACCCCAAACAAGCCCAGGGTTAAGCTTAACTGCTGCGCCGTCATAGGCACGAGCGCCTGCATGACTGGACCGACATAAGCAAACACGCTGAAAATAGCCAAAAAATACAGTAATGTGCGCAGCCACACCCGCACGATAGCGCCATGGCGAATGGCAGTGCCCAGTCCTGCAAAACTAGCGCCGGGGGCTGCAATGTTGCGCGGTAGGCCAAAAGCCAGTGCTAAAAGCACAAGCCCTCCGCAGGCTGCCACCACCACCATAGGGACTTTCCAGCCATAGGCAAAACCCAGCCAAGCACCCATGGGCACACCTATGGCATAGCTTAGGCTGATGCCCATAAAAGTCAGCGCTATGGCGCGCGCCCGCAACGCTGGCGGCGCTATGGCTACGGCCACCCCCGCAGCCATTGCAGAAAACATAGCGCCCACGCCCATCAGAGCGCGCCCTAGCAGCAGAGCATAAAAGCTAGTGGAAACTATACACAAAAGAGTACCGAGTAAAAAAATTCCTAGTGCTGCCATGATGGCGCGTTTACGTGGCCATTTGCCAGTGGCCACCATGGCTAAAGGAGCCAAAAATGCCGATGCCAGCGCATACGCCGTAATTGCCTGCCCCGCCACCGCCACGCTCACCCCCAGCGCCGTACCGATAGGCTGCAAAATACCAGAGATAGCGAACGCACCCGTTCCGATGATGAGGTTAGTGAGGGTGAAGAGGTAGATGATGGCGGGCATCTGCAGCTTGGATTACTTAAACCCCACCCGATCCAGCATCTGCTGCACCTTGACTTGGTTCATGCCGATAGTGGACACAGGAATTGTCTCGGCTTTGAATTCGCCGCCGCCCATGGCTTTGAGCGCTGGGTTGTTAAAGTTTACCCCTTTCACCGTGGGCCACTCATTGTTGCCGTTGGCAAAATACGCCTGCGCACTGGGGCTGGCCAAATACTCCATAAACGCCACTGCGTTGTCTTTGTTGGGCGAGTATTTGGCCACTGCACCGCCAGCCACGTTCAGGTGTGTGCCCCAGCTTGATTGGTTTGGAAACACAATACCCAGCTTGTCCATGGCCGCTTTGTCTTCGGGATTGCTTGAGCGAATCATCCGGGCCACGTAGTAGGAGTTGCTGACCGCTACGCCGCATTCGCCCGATGCAGCCGCTTTGATCTGGTCGGTGTCGCCGCCCTTGGGCGCACGCGCCATGTTAGCCACCAGACCCGCCATCCATGCCTCGGCCTTGGCCGCACCCAGATGCTCGGTGACTGCGCCAAACAGCGACAGGTTGTAGGGGTGCGAGCCAGAGCGGATGCACAGCTTGCCTTTAAGGGCGGGGGAGGCCAATTTTTCGTAGCTGTCCACATCTTCACGCTTAACGCTGGTTTTGTTGTACACGATCACACGTGCGCGGGTGCTAAAACCAAACCAAGTGGTGCCCTCAGCCTCGGCCTTGGCACGGTATTGCTCGGGGATAGCCGCCTCTAATTTGGCGGATTTAATAGGTGCAAATAGGCCGTCTGTTTGGCCTTTCCACAGACGCGCTGCATCAACCAGCAAGATCACATCGGCGGGTGACGAAGCGCCCTCGGCTTTGAGCCGCTGCAGTATGCCCGCATCGTCTGCGTCCACACGGTTGACTTTAATGCCTGTGGCCTTGGTGAAATCGTTGTACAGCGCCTCGTCGGTACTGTAGTGACGGGCTGAATACAGATTCAGTACTTTGTCTTGCGCAAAGGCGCTGCAAGACAGCGCTGCAAGTACAGACAAAGACACGAGACTTGTTTTAACCATGAAAGCACTCCTAAATGGATGGGGAATACCACAAGTATAAACTAAATAAGAATGATTCGCAATTGCAAAAAGAATTGACCGTCCATAAGAAAACTTGGTCCCTTCGACAGGAATCGAACCTGTATCTGACGCTTAGGAGGCATCCGTTCTATCCATTGAACTACGAAGAGAAGCCGTGATTGTAGTTTCCTTGCGCAATAGGGTGGTTACTTACTGTGCGCACCTATCTGGTGCGTTGAAAAGTGGCGACAATCAAAGTGTGGAAAATATACCCCAGAAACTGCTGCGCGTAGGAAGTTTGCTCCTGCTGTGTGCTTGGGTATTGTGTTTGCAGCATGTGGGTGCACAAATCGTCCAAGCGCCCGCCGAACAGCCTTTGCCGAGCATTGCCTTAACCCAGCAAGAACAAGTGGTGGATTTGGCAGGTCGTTCACGCTATTGGATAGACGACACTGGGCGGGCAACCGTAGCCGATGCGCAGGCCAAGTTTGGCAGCCAAGAGCCGTCGGCGCAGACCAAAATCAGGCCAATCCATGCGGTGTACGCATTGCACCACAAAGCCATGTGGTTGCGTTTTGAAGCAACCAACCAATATGCCATGCAGCACTGGCTCTTGCAAGTCAATTTGCCTACGGTGGACGATGTCAGCTTGTATTTTCAAGATGCCAAAGGCGATTGGAAAATACAGCAAGCAGGCGATAGTTATGCGCACACCACGTGGCCAATTCGCGACCGTTACCCATTGTTTAATCTTGACACGCGACAAGACCAGTCGATCGTGTATTTTTTGCGTGTGGCGCATGGGCGTGTGCCTTTTTCGGCGGGTATCGACATCATGAGCCATGAGGCAGTCATTAAACAAAGACAAGTTGAGTTTTTTTGGCTGGGTAGCTACTTTGGCATGATGCTGGTGGTGATCGTGGTGAGTATTGCCATTGGCTTGGCGCAGCGTTATGCCAACTTCATCCGATACGCCGCCTACGTCAGTGTGTTGGGTTTTGCACAATTGGCGTTCTTGGGTTTGGGCACTCAATTTGTCAGCCCAAATTGGCTGGCATGGAACGCGGTGTCCAGTTTTGTCATGCCTGCTTTTTCGGTGAGTGCTGGCTTATGGCTGGTGCGCGCATTGTTGCGACCCAAGCAATATGCTCCAATGCTTGACCGTTGGGTGTTTATGTTGGTAGTTTTGCAAACGGCGGTTGCCATCGTTGAGATGGTTTCTCCTAGCTTGCTGGGCTTTCATGTGTCGAATGCAATCAGTTTGGTGGCACTGTTCTCGCTTTACACCATGGTATGGTCGGGCTGGCGCCATGGCGACCATAACGCACTTTGGATAGCGGCTGGTTTTTTGCCTGTCGTGTTGTCCGCCTTTTTTCCAATTCTGCGCAATTTCGGGGTCTTGCCAACAGGTTTTATGACGCAATATGCGGTCACGCTGGGCTCTGGCTTAGAAGCGCCTATCCTGCTTTACGCTTTATTTGTACGCTCAGCCAATCTGCGCGAATCGCGTACGCGCGAGCAAGCGCTCATACAAAAAGACCCACTGACTGGCTTATCCAACGAGCGCTACCTCTTAAATAACTTGCATGGCTCTTTAGTGCGCGCAAACCGTTACAAGCATGCGTTTGCAATGGTCTTCATCGAACTCAAAAATCACGATTGGTTCATCAAAGAACATGGCAAAGGCGTTGCAGACAGGGCGTTGATTCTGGCGGCATCGCGATTGCGTATTGCGGCAAGAGACGTGGATACTGCAGCTAAACTCGACGGCAATCAGTTCGTTGTGTTGCTAGAAGGCCCCGTAACAGCTGCCAGAGCCGTAGAGGCGGCTACCCGCATCTTGTCGCAGTCTTTGCATCCAACCGATTTACTGCCGATTGGCAGCAGTCTTAAGCTGCAAATCAGTGCCGCCCTGATGCCTGATACCAACATGCAAGAGTTTGGTGAGGAAGCCGCCGCGCATTTGGCTTGGCTGATAGACCGTTCGCTGCATTTAGACCCTGATCCGCGCAAAACCATACGCAGTATCAATTTTTAAGGCCACTGGCTGCTATTTGGTAAGCAGCCGCATCGCCTCTTCTAGCCCCTTGACCGTCAGCGGGTACATCCGTTGGCTCATCAGCTGCTGCATGATGCTGATGCTCTGGCGGTATTGCCATACGCCTTGGGGCTCAGGGTTGATCCAAGCAAATTTAGGAAAAGCTTGGGTTAAACGCCCAATCCACTCGCTGCCCGCTTCTTCATTGTTGTATTCCACGCTGCCACCGGGCTGCAAAATCTCATAGGGGCTCATGGTGGCATCGCCAATGAAAATCAGCTTGTAGTCTTTGTTGTATTTGCGCAAAATATCCTGCGTGGGAAACTTCTCAGCAAAGCGGCGGCGATTGTTCTTCCACATGAAGTCATACACGCAATTGTGGAAATAATAAAACTCCAAATGCTTGAATTCACTCTTGGCCGCAGAAAACATTTCTTCCACCCGAGCAATGTGTTCATCCATGGTGCCGCCAACGTCCATTAGCAGCAATACCTTCACATTGTTGTGCCGCTCAGGCACCATTTTGATGTCTAGCCAGCCGGCATTCGCAGCGGTTGACTTGATGGTGTTGTCCAAATCCAACTCGTCCTCAGCGCCTTCACGGGCAAACTTGCGCAGGCGGCGCAATGCGATTTTGATATTGCGTGTGCCCAGCTCTTGCTGGTCGTCGTAGTCTTTATACGCACGCTGGTCCCACACCTTTACCGCGCTTTTGTTGCGGCTTTTGTCCTGCCCAATGCGAATGCCCTGCGGGTTTTGCCCATACGCGCCAAAAGGCGATGTGCCGCCTGTGCCAATCCATTTACTGCCGCCTTCGTGCCGTTCTTTTTGTTCTTCAAAACGTTTTTTAAGCGTCTCCATCAGCTCGTCCCAGCCCATCTTCTCAATCTTGGCCAGCTCTTCTGCACTGAGCTGTAGCTCTAAATTTTTGCGCAGCCACTCCAGCGGAATATCTTTGGTAAAGTCCGCCACCATCTCCACGCCCTTAAAGTAAGACGCAAACGCTCGGTCAAATTTGTCGTAATGCTTTTCGTCTTTGACCAGTGTGGTGCGGCTCAAATAGTAAAAATCATCAATCTTGTAGCCCGTGCCATCCTCACTGGTGGTCATGGGGCCAACCACGCCTTCTTTTAAAGCCTCAAGAAGGACTAAATACTCCTTAACCGAGACGGGGAGTTTGGCGGAGCGCAGGGTGTAGAAGAAGTCTATGAGCATGACAGTGTTTTGGGTGTCGGTGTTTAGCGAGGCTTGTCTAATTGGTAAATCAATTGCGCCTTAGCCTCGGGCCATTCCCCCGCACGCATGCTGTACATCACAGTGTCGCGCACCGTGCCGTCGCGGCGCAAGGCGTGGCCTCTGATGACTCCGTCTTTTTGTGCGCCCAAGCGTTCGATGGCTTTTTGGCTGGCGAAGTTGAAATTGTCGGTGCGCCAGCCCACGACGGCACAGCCAAGGGCTTCAAAGGCATGAGACATGAGCATGAGTTTGGCGGTGCTGTTGACGCTGCTGCGCTGCACGCTTTTGGCGTACCAGGTGTAGCCAATCTCCACGCGTTGCACGGCGGGCAATATGTCGTGGTAGCTGCTGCTGCCCAGCACTTTGCCGTTGGAATCATCAATGATTGCAAAAGCAAAACGGTGGCCGTCGGCCCTGCCTTGCAGCGCGGTTTCAATATAAGCACGGGTGTTTTCAGGTTCGGGCACCGAGGTGATGCGCAGCTTCCACAGCTCGCCATCAGCCGCAGCAGCGCGCAGGCCGCCTTCATGGCCCAACGCCAAGGGCTCAATGCGTAAGTTGCGCATGGTGAGTGTGATGGGCGCAATGAAATTAGTCATAGTGACTCCTCGGGGGTGTTTTATTCCTTGTCTGGCGATCTAAATTTGGCAAATAGCAAGCGCGCCAGCTGCAGGCCAGCGCCGCCGCCTAAGCCGCACAGCAATATGCCCACAATGCTGGAATTGCCATAACCCTCTGCAAACACATCAGCGCCCACCAGTTTGCCCAGCAGCATGCCCACCAATGCACCGCCCACGAAGCCGATGGCATCTACCAAGCCTGCGATCAATAATTTATGCATCATGTTCTCTTATCGGTTGTGGCGTTGCATGAACACCAGTTTTTCAAACAAAGTCACATCTTGCTCATTCTTGAGCAACGCACCAACCAGTGGTGGCACGCTTACTTTGTCGTCTTTGCTTTGCAAGGCCTCAAGAGGAATATCTTCTGCCACCAAAAGTTTGAGCCAATCGAGTAGCTCAGAGGTAGAAGGCTTTTTCTTGATACCGGGTAGGCCGCGCACATCGTAAAAGGTTTTCATGGCGGCTGCCAAGAGTTCTTTTTTCAAATCCTGGAAGTGCACATCCACGATCTGGCGCATGGTGTCGGCATCGGGGAATTTGATGTAATGAAAAAAGCAGCGGCGCAAGAAAGCATCAGGCAGTTCTTTTTCATTATTTGAAGTAATGAAAACCAGCGGACGGTTCACCGCTTTGACCAGCTCTCGGGTTTCGTAGCAATAAAACTCCATGCGGTCGAGCTCGCGCAACAAGTCGTTGGGGAACTCGATATCGGCTTTGTCGATCTCGTCAATCAAGAGTGCCACCGGTTTGTCGGCGGTGAAGGCTTGCCACAGCACGCCTTTCACAATGTAGTTATGGATGTCTTTGACTTTGTCGCTGCCGTCGATGGTCGACAGCTGCGAGTCGCGCAGACGGCTCACCGCATCGTATTCATACAGGCCTTGCTGCGCCTTGGTGGTGGATTTGATGTGCCATTGCAAAAGCGGCATGCCCAAAGCCTCTGCCACCTCCTCGGCCAACATGGTTTTGCCAGTGCCGGGCTCGCCCTTGACCAGCAAAGGCCTTTTGAGGGTGATGGCCGCATTCACTGCGAGCATTAAATCTTGGGTGGCGACGTAGTTTTGTGTACCTTGGAATTTCATGGGCTTTGCGAAAAGAGTGATAGGGTTTAGCCGGATATAATCAGACTGAAACGAATACTGGCAGTGTAGCCAATGTTCGCCCCAAGTCCCGCCCAGCCACGCTCTATATGCAGAGTGCGGCTGGAATCTAGTTCCAGAGCTCCATTCTGCTTGCAAAATGACCAAACTGCTATCTACCGCCTTTGCTTTCGCTGTCGCTACGGCGACCTTTGCCTCTAGCGCTTTTGCCCAAGACACCAAACCCGGCGACGCGGCGGCTGGCAAAACCAAGATTGCCATGTGTATTGGCTGCCACGGCATTGTGGGTTACCAAGCCAGTTTTCCAGAAGTGTACAAAGCCCCCAAAATTTCGGGTCAAAGCGAAAAGTACATTGTGTCTGCCCTCAATGCTTACCAAAAAGGCGAGCGCCGCCACCCGAGCATGCGTGGCATCGGCGAAACATTATCCAACCAAGACATGGCTGATATTGCGGCGTATTATGCTGTGCATGGAAAAGTAGAAGGCGCTGCTTTACCCGACAAGGCAGAAAAAGAACCCAGTGCAGCGGTAGGCGCGTTGCTGCAAAAAGGCGCTTGCATCTCCTGCCACGGCGCAAATTTTGCCAAACCGATTGACCCAAGCTACCCCAAAATCGCGGGCCAACACGCTGATTACCTTTTCGTGGCACTTAAATCGTATAAAACAGAGCCCAACGCCCGTGTTGGACGCAGCAATGGTGTGATGGGCGGTGTTGCCAAGCAATTTAGTAACGACGAACTTAAAGCGATGGCCAATTACATTGGCGGTCTGCCAGGCGACTTAAAGACTGTGCCGCAGTCAAAGTTCCGCTGATTTTTGTTGACTTGTTTAAAAAACGCAGCTTGGCTGCGTTTTTTTTGCTTTCTGCAAAGGTGTAATATCCTTAAAACCCCAAGTTAGGAGCGCCGCCATGTCCGTGACCGTGATTGCCAACCCCAAAGGAGGCGTCGGAAAATCCACTTTATCGACCAACGTGGCGGGTTATTTTGCCGCTAAAGGCTTTTCAACCATGTTGGGAGATGTAGACAAACAGCAGTCGGCTAAGCTGTGGCTTGGTTTGCGGCCTGCCGCTGCACGCAGAATTGCTACTTGGGAGGTAGATGCCAAACATATCGCCAAACCGCCTAAAGGCGTCAGTCAGGTTGTGCTCGATACGCCAGCTGGGATGTCAGGCGAACGGCTGGCGGCGGTACTCAAGGTCGCTAACAAAGTGATTGTGCCGCTGCAACCGAGCGTGTTTGATATATTTGCCACGCGGGCTTTTTTGGATGATTTACTCCAATCCAAACATATGGGGAGTTTCCAAATCGGCGTGGTGGGCATGCGCGTAGACGGACGAACCATCGCAACAGATAAGTTGCAAGAGTTTGTGGCCACTTTGCGCCTTCCAGTGCTAGGAATGCTGCGCGATACGCAAAATTATGTGCATTTGGCTGCACGGGGGCTCACCGTGTTTGATGTGGCGACTAGCCGTGTAGAAAAAGATTTGGAGCAATGGGCACCCATTTGCCATTGGTTGGATTCATAGCAGTCGCCCGTTTGACGGGGTAAATCTAAACGCTCGTATACGATGCTGCTACTATTCAATGCCAACAGAAGGACACCATGAAAAGTTTTGCCACACTAGCCGAAGTCATGCCCCTGATGGGCCAAGAAGTTGCCATCAGCGACTGGATTACCGTGACTCAGGAACAGGTGAATTTGTTTGCCGACGCAACGGGTGACCACCAGTGGATTCATATTGACCCAGAACGGGCTAAAGCGGGGCCGTTTGGCGGGCCCATCGCCCATGGTTTTTTGACACTGTCGCTATTGCCCCAGTTTTTTGAAAACGCCATGGAAATCCGCGATTCCAAAATGGGCGTGAACTACGGGCTGAATAAAGTGCGTTTTATGGGGCCTGTGCACGTGGGCAGCCGTTTGCGCGCTCGGATGAAGCTCGTTGGCTGCGAGCCAATTGCTGCGCCTGCCGGCAGCAGTGGTGCGCAGATGACATGGGAAGTGACGGTGGAGCGTGAGGGTGTCGACAAGCCAGTTTGTGTGGCCGAATCGATCGCGCGGCGCTATACCTGAGGCGCAATTTCTAGCAAGTAAATGCGTTAAATGCGCGTTAATTGGCTGGGGGGAATCCAGCCTTCAAAAAATGTCAACACACCATTGATGCGCTTGGCTGCCTCGGTTTGGCTGTGTTGCAAGGCAATGGTTTGGTACATATCAGAACGCAGCATCCAAAGCTCGGATACTTTTTGAGCGGCAGTCACTTTGAATATCAGACGCTGCACATGCTCTCCCACACAGCCCACTAACAGCCCACGCATCTCGTCTTGAATGTCGCGCAAGTCAATTTTGATGGGTGCAGACGATTTGGAGTGACCCCATATGCTCCGCACCCCCATGCTTTCACTGCGAGACGATCTGAACAAGTTTGAAGCCACTGACAACATAAGCGATACCTTGGTAATGATTCGTTAATAAAAAGCGCTTTTGAAGTGATTTTGTCGCTACAAAAGCGGTTTCGATGACCAAATTGTATAAGGGTTTTCTCTAGTGTTTTAGGTGTTGTTGCTTAAATGCGTGTGACATATTGACACTTTGGGCCTGCTTTTTGCGGTGCAATTGGGCATCATGAGTGAAAAATGAATGCAGCCATAATCGGTGCTTGGGCGCAGAATGGATACGGCCCGAAGTGCCAAAAATTGGACTGTGCTACGGAGAAATATATAAAATATGACGCAATGTCGCCGTCGCAGCGTCATTTGTTGCTATTTTTATAATAGCATTCTTGCAAAAAGAGAATCGATCTCTAGACGGCTAAAAAGTCGTTCTGCCGCCATGCTTCAAACACGGCCACCGCGACAGCATTGGACAAATTCAGGCTGCGTTGCCCTTCACGCATGGGGATCTTGATTCTTTGTAAAAGCGGGAATTGTTCACGAACAGCCTCGGATAAACCACGCGTTTCGGC
>JANOYR010000236.1:0-4995 GCA_031428975.1 Polaromonas sp.
TTGCTCTAGCTGGGTGAGCAAGGCCTTTTTTTCGCTTACATCTTGTATGGTGACCAACAAATGGCCAATACCTGAATCGGTGTGCGAGCGGTAAAAACCAAAGCTCAAATGCCGCAAACTCTCAGTGCCCAAGCGGTTGCGTGCTGTCACCTGCACTTCGCCAAGCGGGTTAATGCCTTGCACCAGGGCCTCTTTGACATGCTTCGTAAACAGCAAACCCATGTAGTCCTGCGCATCTTGCATGGTTTTTTCGTTCACCAAGGGGCGTAACAGCCCTAAAAACGATTCACCCGCCTTCACCTGCTTACCAAAAAGGGCATGCGAACTTTTGGCAATTTGGCTGCCAATCCGCATGTCGGGGGTCACTAAAAACAAGCCCTCGTTGACGCTGCCCAATATTTCGCGGTTTTCCTGCGCTATTGCCTCGGCAACTGCATCGGCGGCACGCAGTCGGCGGATGAACTTCAGCAAAATAAACACAAAGTTGAGCAAGGCCAAAGCGATGCCCACGGTTTGCACCAGTCTTAAATTGGCTGCGCGCTGGGCCGCATCGCCCTCCAGAGCCGAGGTTAAGGCATTCATGTGGCCAAGCAGGGCGGTGTTGTTGTCTCTGGCGTAGGTTGCTGCACCACGCACTGTGTCCATAGCCGCCCCACTTTGCAGCGCCGCTTGGGTTTTTTCAACAAATGGAGACCACAGCAACGCAGCGGCATTGACTGCGTCAAGCGCTTTGCCCGGCTGCACGGCATGGAGCGCCACCAGCTTGCCGTCCGTGCCCATCACCGTGCCGCCGTTCTTAAAGGCCCGCAGGCTGTCGTCAAAAAGCCGCACCGCACTGTCTAGTTCTTTGGCATCGTCGGCACTGGGTGTCCCGGCAATCAAGCGCTCTTGCAAGGCGTACACCGCTTTGGTGCTTCGCTGTGACAACATGCGCTGGCGACCTGCCAAATTGATAGCGCTGGCATCTTCGCTGATTTGGTAGGAGGTGTAAAAATTTAACACCAACACGCCTAAGTCAAACAGCAAAAACAAGGCAACCGCAATGATGATTTCTCTGTACTTGCCCAAGTCCAGAGTGCTGATTGCGGATGTCTTGCGCATCATGCGGCCTGCTTTTCTACATGCGCTTGGCGCGTGTACAAAAAGTCAATCACCGCTTTGCGGGTGCCGATGTAGCGGGCATCTTCGGCCAGCGCCAAACGGTTGCGCGGGCGTGGCAGCTTGACCTGCACAATGTCACCAATCGTGGCGGCGGGTCCGTTGGTGAGCATGACAATGCGGTCAGACAGCAAAACGGCCTCGTCCACATCATGGGTCACCATCACCACCGTGCTTTTGGTGGCAGCCACAATGTGCAACAACTCGTCTTGCAGTTTGGCGCGGGTGAGGGCATCGAGCGCACCAAATGGCTCGTCCATCAGCAATACCTGCGGTTCCATGGCCAATGCGCGGGCAATGCCTACGCGCTGCTTCATGCCGCCCGAGATTTCGCCGGGGCGCTTTTGGGCTGCCGCAGTCAAGCCCACCATGGCCAGCGCGGCGTTGGTGCGAGCAGCCAGCTGCGCTTTGGACTCCACCGTGCGCTTGCTCACGACGTTAGATGCACCAAAAACGCGCTCTACGCCCAAATACACATTGTCAAAGCAGGTAAGCCAAGGCAGCAATGAATGGTTTTGAAACACCACCGCACGCTCGGGGCCTGGGCCCTTGATTTCTTTGTCAGCGCAGAGCAGCACACCCTCGGTGGGGGTGGTTAAGCCCGCAATCAAATTGAGCAGGGTCGATTTGCCGCAGCCCGAATGGCCAATCAAGGTAATGAATTCTCCTTTGGCCACCGTGAGGTCGATGCCCTTGAGGGCTGGAAACAAGCCTTTTTGGGTTTTAAAGGTTTGCGCCACACCGCTGATTTCAATGTATTTGCTGGCATCTTTGTTGTAGTCTGCGCTCATGCTTTCACCTCTTCATATGTAAATGCGGATGCGAGTTTGATAAGTGCAGCTTCTAGCGCGAGGCCCACAATACCAATCACAAATATCGCGATGATGATGTTTTTGACGTTCAGGTTGTTCCATTCGTCCCACACCCAAAAACCAATGCCTACGCCACCTGTGAGCATTTCAGCCGCCACAATCACCAGCCAAGCCGTTCCCACCGCCAGCCGCACGCCCGTGAGCATGTAGGGCAACACCGCAGGAAAAAGTATTTTGGTAATGACTTTCCATTCCGATAAGTTCAGCACCCGCGCCACATTGAGGTAATCAGAGGGCACGCGCTGCACCCCCACGGCGGTGTTGATGACCATGGGCCAAATCGAGCAGATAAAAATCGTCCAAATTGCCGCTGGGTTAGCCCCCTTGAACACCAACAGCCCAATCGGCAGCCATGCCAGTGGCGAGACTGGGCGCAGCAGGCTAATCAGTGGGTTGAACATACGGCTTAAAAACTCGTAGCGTCCAATCATGAAGCCCAGCGGAATGCCCACTGCCGCTGCCAAACCAAAGCCCACCGCCACCCGCTTGAGCGAGCTCAAGATGTTCCAGCCAATGCCTTGGTCGTTGGGGCCTTTGCTGTAAAAAGGGTCGCTGAACACGGTGACTGCTTGCTGCGCTGTCGCCCAAGGCGAGGGAAAGCCGGTGGTACTGGTCATGCTGATGATGGCCCAAATGCCCACCAGTAATGCAAAACCAATCAGCGGTGGCATGGCTTTGAGAGCCAAGTTTTTGTAGGCGACGCTTTCCATGGGCTCCCCCTTAGGCTTTAATTTTGAAACCGTCGGCGTATTTGGCGGCATTGCTGCCGTCCCAGACCACGCCGTCCACCATCTTGCTGCTGCGCATGTCGCTCTTGGGCACGCTTACCTTGGCGGCGGTGGCTGCTTGCTTGTAAATATCGGTGCGGTTTACCGCCTTGGCCACCGCTAAATAGTTGGGGTGGTCTTTCAAAATGCCCCAGCGCTTGTGTTGCGTCATAAACCACATGCCGTCGCTCAAATAGGGGTAGCTGGCCATGCCGTCGTTGAAGAACTTCATGTGGTTGGGGTCGTCCCAGGTTTTGCCCATGCCGTTTTGGTAGCGGCCTAGGATGCGCTGGTTGATGACTTCCACACTGGTGTTCACATAGGATTTGTCGGCAATCGTCTCGGCCATTTTGTTTTTGTTGGCCAAGCTCGCATCAATCCACTGACCCGCTTCAATGATGGCCGCTGTGACTGCGCGGCAGGTGTTAGGGTATTTTTTAGCAAATTCAGCCGTCACGCCCAGCACCTTTTCGGGGTGGTCTTTCCACACACCTTGGGTCGTTTCGGCGGTGATGCCTATTCCATCGGCTATGGCGCGGTGGTTCCAAGGCTCGCCCACGCAGTAGCCATCCATATTGCCCACCCGCATATTGGCCACCATTTGCGGTGGCGGCACGGTGATTACCTTGGCGTCTTGCAGCGGATTGATGCCGCCCGATGCGAGCCAGTAATACAGCCACATGGCGTGCGTGCCCGTGGGGAAGGTTTGGGCAAAGGTGTATTCGCGCTTCTCGGTTTTCATGAGCTTGGCTAGGCCGCCTAAGTCAGTTGCGCCTTTGTCGGCCAACTTTTTGCTCAGGGTAATCGCTTGGCCATTTTGGTTGAGTGTCATGAGCACGTTCATGTCACGTTTGGGCCCGCCCACGCCAAGCTGTATGCCGTAAGCCATGCCGTACAGCAGGTGGGTCATGTCGTTTTCACCCGAAAGCAGCTTGTCGCGCACGCTGGCCCACGAGGATTCTTTGCTGGCAACAATCGTCACGCCGTGTTTTTTGTCAAAGCCCAATACCGATGCCATGACAATGCTGGCGCAGTCGGTCAGCGGTATAAAACCAATTTTGACTTCTTTTTTCTCGGGTGCATCCGACCCTTGTGCGTAAACCATGCTGCGCAGCGCTGGGCTGATGCCAGTGGCGGCCACGGCAGATGCTTGAAGGATGGTGCGGCGGCTAATCAATGAAGTGCTCATGTTGCTGGTTCCAAAAGGTAAAAGACAATAAAAAAGGCGCTCTCAACAGGCCGCGCATTTTGGAAATAGACCAATTGCGCGGATTGCTAAGAACGCCTTCGTTCTGTGGGGCTGCCTGCAAACTCGCCGTTGAATCTGCTTTGCTGCCCGAGAGGCCGTCTGTGGCCTACGCTTTGTATAAGCGAAAATCGTGCCAGCTTATATGAATGCCTATTTGCTATAATTTATGTAGCACACTATGACTATTTTACGGTGACATAGCACTAATATTCGTATATTTTCGCCTTGGTGACTGGTGCGCCCGAGCAGCGATTTGGGCTCTCCCGCCGCTCCCTCATGGCGGGCATACCGCAAATCGGTCGGACGGGAGAGCCCAAACCGTTGCTCGGGCTATGCTCGCTCTTTGGTTTTTAATACCGCCAGCCTGAGCCCGTACAAATGCAACCAGCGTTAACAAGCAAATTGGCAATCGTTTCGCACAAAATTTGTGCACTGCACCAATTGCAGCACTGCGAAGCTGGCTCAGGCCAACAAATCTGCCACATCGAGCATGCGCTGCGCCACATCAGCCAGCTTCAGGCCTTTGTCCATGGCGGTTTTGCGCAGCTTGTCGTATGCTGCTTGCTCGCTTAGGTTTTGCCGCTGCATCAAGAGGCCCTTGGCGCGGTCGATGGTTTTGCGGTCGTGCAGCTCGGTTTTGGCGTTTGCCAGCTCGCGGCGCAAACTCTGCTCATGCTCAAAGCGTGCCATGGCCACGTCCAAAATAGGGCGGATTCGCTCGGGCGACAGCCCCGCCACAATGTAGGCCGACACGCCAGCGGCCACCGCGTCTTTCACATGCGTGGTGTCGCCGTCGTTGGTAAACATCACAATCGGGCGGCGTGCATCTCGGGTGGCCAAGACCACATGTTCTAGCGCGTCGCGTGCGTCGCTTTCTGCATCCACAATCACCATATCGGGCTGCAACTGCGCCAGCCGCTGCTCCAAAAAACGGTCGGCGGGCAGCACG
>JANOYR010000237.1:0-5055 GCA_031428975.1 Polaromonas sp.
GGATTTCGTCGCCAATGATGAGAATGCCGATACTGGCGTGGGGGTGGGGGGTGGGCTTGGTCATGCCCTGATCGTAACGCGCTATGCGTGGGGCAGTGCAGCGGGGGGAGATTGCTCGGCTTGCAACGTCAGCGCTTGTGGAATTGCCCCGCTGAGCGCGGGCGCTGTCGCAACGGAAGGCATCTCTGCCGCATCCCTGCGCAATTTTTCAAGCGCTGCTAAACAGTAGTGTGTGAACCACAGAGAGGTAAAAGCAAACACCAGCGTGTAAATCCAAATCGCCAAGGGCACAAGCACAAAAAACATCACGGCAAACAGTGTTCCGCTGGCCCAAATCAGCCCAGGCGCAGCCCCCAAATAGCCCCCAACTATGCCGATGAGCAGCAGTTTGCTGCGGTGCAGCTTAAAAATAGCCCGCCGCTCTTGCACACTGGCATGCTCAGCCAGCGCGTCAAAAGCCATCACGCGGTAGGTCAGCCAGCCCCAAATGAGGGGTGGCACAATCAAAATTAAAGGCGGAATCAACCACAGCGGCACCGAAGCGCACAGCGCAACCAAAGCCAGCAGCGCCGAGCCCAGCGACCATGCCGCGCTGGACAGCAAGGAGCCGCCTTTTTTACGTTCTAATGCATCAAAGCGCCGCACCGCTACCAAGGCCACGATGGACGGCGACATGAGCAAAGCCACCAGCAGCAATGAACCAATTACTATAAAAGGTGTAGCAGCTATGGTAATCAGCAGGGGCGCTATGGCCGTTTTAATACCAGACAAACCCATGCTGTCGAGCCAGCCCAGCGCGGTGGTCAGCATGGCCGAGCTTTGCAGCCATGCGGCTACAAAATCCACCGCATTTTGCCAAAACAAGTAGCTCAGCCCCAAGCTCAAGGCCACCATGATGGCCAAGGGCAGAAACGACAGCGCGATCACACGGGGGTGCAAGCAATAGGCCGCAGCCCGCCAAAAAGCATCAAAAACAGGATTCATTCAAGCAGCATAGCGCAGAAACTGGCTTTCAACGGCACAATCAGGCCATGCAAAACAGTCAATCTTTGGTGGTGATGGGCATGCGGCTAGAGGTGCAACAGATTGCAGGGGACGCGTCGTTGGCCAGTATTGTCTTTTTGCACGAAGGTTTGGGCTCGGTGGCGATGTGGCGCGACTGGCCTGCCAAGCTCTGCGCGGCCACTGGCAGGCGCGGCGTGGTGTACTCGCGGCGCGGCTATGGCCAGTCGGAGCCCATAGCCGACCTGCGCCACACGGACGGCACACCGGGCGCGGGTGCCCTGCAGCCCAACTACATGCACCGCGAGGCTTTTGAAGTGCTGCCAGCTCTGCTGCAGGCTTTGGGTTTGGATTGCCCCGTCTTGTGCGGCCACTCTGATGGCGCAACCATTGGTTTGCTACACGCCAGCCAATGGCCTTGTACTGCAATCGTTGCCATGGCTCCGCACCTTTTTGTGGAATCGATTGCCCTGCACGCTATTGCACAGGCACGTACTGCCTACACCTCGGGGGATCTTAAAAGCAGGCTGGTTAAATACCATGCCGACGCAGACTGTGCATTTTGGCAATGGAACGATATTTGGTTGTCACCCGCTTTTCAGCCATTTAATATCGAGTCCGACTGCGCCCGCATTGCCTGCCCAGTGCTGGGCATTCAAGGCTGGCAAGATGCGTATGGCACCATGGCTCAGCTAGAAACGTTGCAAAAAAGCATCTTGCAACCACATTTACACCATTTCGCGCCGATGTCGGGGTCGCCACGTCACTGTTCGCTCTTAAAACTAGAGCAGTGTGGGCATAGCCCACATAAAGACCAAACCCAAGCGTGTTTAGATGCGATTCAGATTTTTTTAACGCAGGGCGGTTTGTCGCGCCAGTTGGATATTTTTTAACCCAGCAATTGAAAATTTTAGAGTAGTTAAGTGTTCATTGTAATTTTCATATTACAAAAATTAACACCTTGCACCTACCCTCGATTTGCCGTTACATACAGCAAGCAAGCTGTATAAATTACCATCCCCCGTTTAGGGGATGTACAAGACCTCAAAGTGCTGGCATAGTCCAACCCAATCGGCCTATTTTGGCGACAAATTTTCAATATTGCTTTTCATGAAATCTCACTCAACTCCACGAAAACACCTGCAAGGCAAGGTGCTGTCGCTGTTTATGAGCCCGGTAGGCGTCGCTTTGGGCGGTACCGCCTTGCTAGCCTTGGCTTTGACCGTCAGCATCTTAATGGGCTAAAACCCTTAGGGTTTTAGCAAAGCCAAATCATCTGCGCTGAGCCAGCGCCACTGGCCACTGCCCAGGTCACCCAATTCCAAGCCCCCAATCCGGCTGCGGTGCAAGGTTTCTACGCGGTTACTCACCGCCGCAATCATGCGTTTGACTTGGTGGTATTTGCCCTCTGTCAGGGTCAAATCTAGGCTGTTTTCGCCCGTTTGGACACAGGCTGCGGCGCGCACCGGTTTGGGGTCGTCGTCGAGCACCACGCCTGCTAGCAGTTGGGCAACTGCTGTATCAGAAATTGGGTGTTTACAGCCCACTTGGTAAACCTTGGGCACATGGTGCTTGGGCGAACTCATGCGGTGGATAAATTGGCCGTCGTCTGACAAAATCAACAAGCCTGTGGTGTCTTGGTCTAGCCTGCCCACCGCCTGCACCCCTTGAATGGCGCTTTTTTGCGGGCGCGTGCGCAAGGGGCTGGGGAGCAAGGTGTAGATACTGGGGTAAGTCGAGGGCTTTTGTGAACACTCTGTGCCTGCTGGCTTGTGCAGCAGCACATAGCCGCGTTCGTGGTATTCCCAGCGCACGCCTTGCACTTCAAATGGCCAGCCATCTGCTATATTATCAATAGCTATGTTTGACGTTATGACGGTGACATTGCCCGTATTTTCTTTAAAAATACCCACATGCCCCTGCTCTAGCAAGCCAGCGCAGACGCGCCGTGTACCAAAGCCTTGGGTATATAAAATTTCTAGTAAAGTCATGGTGTGATAGTCAAGCTGATCGTGCCTGAAGTTTGCGTGGCACGGTTGCTTGCGCTTGCCGTAGCAGCCCCGAATTGAATCACCATCGGCGCTCGCTCGGCAACTGCTGGGGGAACAGGCGGCGCAGCGGGTGTAGGCACGGCAGCAGGCACGGCTACAGGCACATTGGCTGCAAGTACTGGCAAATATGCCGCTTTTTCGGCTTCGGTGCTGGCGGCCAAAGGCAAGCTTTTGACCAACTGCACCATGTCAGCGGCACTGACTTTGCGGTCTAAACCCTCTAAAAACATGTCAAACTGTATTTGCCCTGTCGGCAAAACCTCGGGGGCAGGACCCTTGACCATCTTGCACAACTTGCCACAAGACAGCGCGACATCCCGTTGCACATGTTGCGCACCCGCCAAAGCAAGTTTGCGCAGCGCTGGGTCCGGATAGAGCGTGCTGGTGGTCACGCGTACACGGATCAACCCTTGGGCTTCATAGTACGAGGCCATGGTCACACCACCACTGAGGCTGGCCTTTTCAGTCTCGGCTTTAGGCACTGCCAGTGCTTTGCTTTTGCGCGTGCCCGCAGCAGGCGCAGCAGCAGATGGCGTGCTGGCAACGCTGCTGGGCGCTACTTGGGGAACCAGCGGCAGCCCCAAGCTGTTGCCGTAGTGAATAGGCATTTGGGGTTGCGCCCATGCAGCGCCCAGCCCAAGCGCAGCACTGATAATCGCGATAATCTGTTTCATAGCGCTATTGTCGCGCAGACACCGTCAGGATTTTGCCCATGAACCGCCGACACCTCACTTTCCTTGCCCTTTCTAGCCTTTGGATGGGCAGAGTTTGGGCTGCCAAAAACGCCGCTCCTAGCCCCTCCAACGCCTCGGCTGCGCCTGTTTTACTGGCCATGGACTACAAAAAAGGCGTGGATGTAGGCCAGTATTGGGTCAGCGAGAAATTTGATGGCGTGCGTGCGCTGTGGGACGGCACTAGCCTGCGCTTTCGCAGTGGCCGCAGCATTGCAGCGCCCACTTGGTTTTTGGCCAAACTGCCCAAAGAGCCACTCGACGGCGAGCTGTGGATGGGGCGGCGCAAGTTTGATGCGCTGTCTGCGGCAGTGCGCCGCGCCGTGCCGGTCGACGAAGAATGGCGTGCGCTGCAGTACCTCGTGTTTGAATTGCCCCCTAAACCAGGTGTCAGCACAGCAGGCGATTTCACCGCCCGCAGCCAACAAATTGCCGGCTTGGTGCAAAACAGCGCTTGGCCGCCATTGGTGGCGGTCGAGCAGTTTCGGCTGGCTGATGCCAAAGCGCTCAAAAACAAACTCAACGAGATCGTCCAACTAGGCGGCGAAGGCCTGATGCTGCACCGCGCCGATGCGCCCTACCTGACAGGCCGCAGCAGCGCCTTGCTCAAATACAAAGCCGTCTCCGATGCCGAAGGCGTGGTGCTGACCCACATCCCAGGCAAAGGCAAATACACAGGCCTCATGGGCGCACTAGAAATCCGCACCGATAGCGGCCAACGCCTAAAAATTGGCACCGGTTTTTCAGATGCGCAGCGCGAAAAGCCCCCCGCCATTGGCAGCACCATCACCTACAGTTTTCGGGACAAAACCTTTACCGGAAAACCGCGCTTTGCGTCGTTTTTACGGGTTTCACAAGAAAATTGACCAATGTCACGGTGGTATGGTCATAGTTTGCTATTTAATGTATAGCAAAATAAACTAAGTTATTTCACGAGGCTATGTCACAAGGCTACAGCGCAGCCCCTAGCAAGCTCAACTGCGGCGCGTTGACTTGCTCAGTGCCTCGCTGGCCGCCTGTACCTGCGGCACGCCAGAAAACAGCGCAGCAGCGCGCTGCTTGATTTCGGTCAGTTCCTCAGCAGTGACCGAATATTGCCCCGTGGTTTTGTTCACCACAATGCCAAACTCCACGTCTTTGCCGTTGTTAGACAGCGTGCCGCAGGTAAATTCATAGTCCTTGCGCTCACAAGGCAAGCCCTTAAGCGCCGCGTCATAGTCGTCGTATTCCACGCGGTGGATAGCGCCAGTGGCCAAGTCAAGCATGGCAGT
>JANOYR010000238.1:0-6184 GCA_031428975.1 Polaromonas sp.
TCCATCACGCGCTCGGCGGTGGCGGGGTCTAGGTTGCCTGTGGGCTCGTCGGCCAGCACGATAGATGGGCGGTGGATCAGGGCACGGGCAATGGCAACGCGCTGGAGCTGGCCGCCTGACAGCTCGCTGGGCAAGCGTGTGCCCAAGTTTGTTAAGCCCACAGCATCCAGCATATGGTTCACACGCTCGGCAGTCTCAGATTTAGGTATTCCCAGCAGCATCAGGGGCAGGGCGATGTTTTGCGCCACATCGAGGTGGGGCAGCACATGGAATGCTTGAAACACGAAGCCCACTGCGCTGCGTCGCCACAGGGCGAGTTGATCGGCGCGCATGCCGTCCAGCGAAATCCCCGCCACTGCAATACTGCCCGCGTCCCATGTGTCCAGCCCCGCCATGCAGTTTAGTAATGTGGATTTGCCGACACCCGATTCACCCACGATGGCTACAAATTCTCCGCTGGCTACGCTGAGCGATACGTTGGAGAAAACCTTAGATTGGCCGTAGCGTTTGTTTAAATGTTCTATTTTTAGCATGGGTATTTTGGGGCTTCAGGCATTTTATCGTGGGTGAGATAAATCGTGGTTTTGCACGGCCATATAGTTTGTTTAGTCTGACGCGCCCGATCAACGTATTGGCGCTCCCGCCACTCCCTCATGGCGGGCAACCCGCAAATCGGTCGGACGGGAGCGCCCATACGCTGCTCGGGCTATGCTCTGTCTTGGGTTTTAATACCTAAATCAGCTGCACTTTGCACTGTATTTACTACTAAATATGTAGCATACTATGACGTTTTTACGGTGACAAATGCACTTTTAGGCATAGAAGGCACAAGTCACAGCCCAAAACTGCTAGAACACGCCGCCAAACTAGCAGGATCAGGCCGGTGGCACTGCCTTAGCGCAGCGGCATAAAGGAGGCGGCCTCGAGGCCGGGGGACAGCCGCGGAGCTAAGGCAGTGCCGCCGGCCTGAGCCCGTACAAAAGCAGCGAGCACAATCAATGCCCCTTGGCCAACTGCTGCACCCGCATCACCACTTCATCGGTGGCATACGGGCTGTCGCAGGGCACAATGGTGCGCCCTGCCATGCTGCGCAGCCACGTAATTTGGCGTTTGGCCAACTGGCGGGTGGCGGCCACCGTTTGTTCGCGCATCTCGGCAGCTGTGCTGCGGCCCCCTAAGTGGCCCCACATTTGGCGGTAGCCTACGCAGCGAATCGAGGGCAGGTCTTCGTGCAGGTCTGGGCGGGCTTTAAGCGCGCGCACTTCGGCCTCAAAGCCGCTGGCCACCATAGTGTCCCAGCGCTGGGCGATGCGGGTGTGCAGCCATGCGCGGTCTTGCGGCTCTAGGGCAATCAGGGGCGCGTGGATGGCCGATTTTTTGTCGGCGGTGTGAAAGGCCGACAGCGGTTTGCCGGCGCTTTGAAACACCTCAAGCGCCCGCTGAATACGCTGCGAATCGTTGGGCGACAGGCGGGCTGCGGTGATGGGATCCACCAGCGCCAGCGCCGCGTGCATGGCGGGCCAGCCTTTTTCCTTGGCCTGTGTGTCTATTTCAGCGCGAATATCTGTGTTGGCAGGCGGCATGTCGTCTATGCCATCAATCAAGGCTTTGAAATACAGCATGGTACCTCCCACCAGCAAAGGCAACTTGCCTCGCGTCTTGATTTCGCTTATCAGCTGTGTTGCATCTGCTACAAATTGCGCAGCGCTGTAGCTCTGTGCGGGGTCTAGTAGGTCAATTAAATGGTGGGGAACACTGGCCAGTTCGGCAGCGCTGGGCTTGGCCGTGCCAATGTCCATGCCGCGGTAAACCAGTGCCGAGTCGACACTGATGATTTCCACTGGCAGTGCGGCGGCTATGGCCAATGCGGCTGCGGTTTTGCCCGAGGCGGTGGGTCCGGCGATGCAAATGGCATCGACCACAGGGTTAGCCATTGGCTGCCTCTGCTGCGCTGGGTGGGGTGATTGAAGCTGCGGCAGGCGCAGCATTCAAATTTCCATAGCGCCGCACCATCACCCATGCCGTGAGCGCAATGCACACGGCCCAAAAGCCCATGCCATTGGTCAGCGGCAACACGCTGTCTCCCAGCCGCAGCCCCAGCCAATGGCCCATACCAAAGGCGGCCAGCATCATGCAAAAACCGCTCAGTGCCGAAGCCGCCCCCGCCATGCTGGGAAACCCCGCCACCGCGCCGCTTTGGCCGCAGGGCTGGTGCACGCCGTGGGCCAGCATATACAAATAGGTGGGCAGCATAATGGCCCACACCGACTGCACCCCCAGCCAGCCCATGCCCGCCATGGCAGCACCCGCCAGCAGTGTGGCCAGACCCGCCCACTGCACGGCGCTTTGCACGCCCAGCCTAGCCATCAGCCGCCTGCAAAACCATGTGCCAATGGTGTACACAAAGGACATAGAAAACATCAGCAAGCCATATTCGGTGGGGCTGACTTTCAGCACTTGGATAAACACAAAAGGCGATGCCGCTAAAAAAGTAAACAAACCGCCATACGAGGTGGTGGAAAGCAGTGCATACGCCCAAAACAGCGGACTGCGGCTAATGGTGATCCAGTTGCGTGCCAAATCAGTGGGGCGCAGCGCATCGGGGTTGGGCTTGGCTAGGCTTTCTTCAAAGCGCCACGCTACCAGCGCCAAACTGGCTGCGCCAAAAATGGCCAAACACAAAAGGGAGGCACGCCACGACACCAGATGGTTCATCAGCCCCCCCAAGGGCGCACTCAGGCAGGCAATCACGCCCAGCCCGGACAGTGCCTTGCTCATTACCCGGGCACTGTCAGCGGGGGCATACAGGTCGCGCACCATCGCCCGCGCCGCCATCACACCTGCGCCCATGGCCGCGCCTTGCAGGGTGCGCCAGGCAATCAGCTGCTCCATAGAACCGGCCATGGCCGCGCCGATGGCGCTCAAGGTGTAAGCCGCCAAGCCCACCAGCAAAATTGGCCTGCGCCCAAAGCGGTCAGACAGCGGGCCCCAAAAAAGCTGCGATATACCAAAAGCCAAGAGCAGCGCCGACAGCGTGAGCTGCGCCTGCACCATGCCCGCCCCAAAGCCAGCCACCATAGCAGGCAGGGCTGGCAAATACAAATCGGTGGTGACGGGCTGTATGCCCAGCAACATGCTCAGGACTAGGACAACTACGGGTGGTGACATGGTATTTTGTGTAACGCGAAACGCTAATAATTGATTCAAAAATGGTGTGAAGGATTTTAGTTTTGCGTTTTTCGGTATTTCTTTCGCGTTCTTCGCGCTACCTGACCCCGTATTATCTTCCCCTCAAAAACAGCGTATCCAGCTCTTTTAAGCTGATTTGCCGCCATGTGGGTCGGCCGTGGTTACACACATCAGAGCGCTCGGTGCGCTCCATATCGCGCAGCAGGGCGTTCATTTCTTCTAGTGTGAGCGCGCGGTTGGCCCGCACTGCGCCGTGGCAGGCCATGCTCGACAAAATGGCGTGTTGCGCCCGCTCAATCACACTGCTGGCATCGTGCTGCGCCAGCTCGGCCAGCACGCTGCGTGCCAGCTCGGTGGCATTGCCCATAGCCAGTGTGGTGGGCACAGCGCGTACCGCCAACGTTTTGGGCGAAAACGCCGAAATGTCCAAGCCCAGCTTGGCCAGCGTGTCGGCATGCGCCTCGGCAGTGGCCACCTCGGTCGGGTTGGCGGCAAATGTGGCGGGAATCAAGAGCTGCTGCGAGGCTATTGCTTGCACGTCAATTTGCTGCTTAAGCCGCTCGTACACAATCCGCTCGTGCGCGGCATGCATGTCCACCACCACCATGCCACTGGCATTTTGCGCCAATATGTACACGCCATGCAGCTGCGCCACAGCGCGGCCAAGCGGCCAATTAGGCTCATTTTCAGTTTTTCTAATAACTGGGGTCGTTTCAAAACCAGCAGAGTCAGCAGTTTGCACCCCCGAAGCAGGCGGCTCCACCACCTTGCCCCACAACATCGACACATCCGCCACCTTGTGGCCAGCCTCTTGCGCTCCAAAACTTGAAAAGTCAGAATTTCCAAATGCTCCTAAAGGCATAGCGCTTTGTGACCATCCTGCGGTGACATTGCCTTGTTTTTCTATCAATTCACTGTTTTGAGGTGCGGCCGCCGCCGCCGCCATAGACACCACAGCAGCCCGCGCCGGTGCCAGCGCATCCACCACCGCATGGTGCACCGCGCTGTGCACCTCCCGCCCGTCTCGAAAGCGCACCTCAATCTTCGTTGGATGCACATTCACATCCACCCGCGTGGGGTCCATCTGCACATACAGCACATAGCTGGGCTGCTTGCCGCCGTGCAACACGTCTTCGTAGGCGCTGCGCGCAGCGTGCGCCAGCACCTTGTCGCGCACGAATCGGCCATTGATATAGGCGTATTGCTGGTCAGCGCGGCTGCGTGCCGCCTCGGGCGTGCCCGCAAAGCCTGTGACGCTGATGCTTTTGCCAGCAGCAGACTGCACCAGCACACTGCGCGCAGCAAAATCATCGCCCACAATGTCACGCACCCTTTGGGCCAGCGTGGCAGCGCGCCACTGCTCCACCAACTTGCCATCGTGCCAAATCGCAAAGCCCACATCCGGCCGCGCCAGCGCATGGCGGCGCACCGACTCGATGCAGTGCGCTAGCTCGGTGGCATCTGTTTTTAAAAACTTACGCCGTGCAGGCGTGGCATAAAACAGTTCGCGCACCTCCACCGTGGTGCCAGTAGCGCGTGCCGCAGCGCTCAGCTCACCGGTGCGGCCGCTGAGCCGCCAAGCATGTGCAGTTTCTGCTGAATTGATAGCATTATTGGCCAATGTCATGGTCGTAAGGTCACAGTCTGCTATTGAGTTAATAGCGGCCAGCGCCTCGCCTCTAAAGCCCATCGTGCCCACCGATTCCAAATCAGCCAGCGATGCAATCTTGCTGGTGGCATGCCGTTTAAAAGCCAAGCCCATCTGCGCCAGCGGTATGCCGCAGCCGTTGTCTTCCACCACAATCGATCGCACGCCACCGGCCATCAGCCGCAACGTGATCTGTGTCGCCCCCGAATCCAGCGCGTTGTCCACCAGCTCGCGCACCACCGAAGCCGGCCGCTCCACCACCTCGCCAGCCGCAATCTGGCTAATCAGCTCGTCTGGCAGCTCGCGAATAGGCATACGCTCAGATGCGGCGGCAGCGGTTGGGGGCAAGTAAGCAGTTTGGGGTTCAAAATTCACCAATTGATTGTAGTGGGGCGCCCGAGCAGCGGTTACATAAGCGTTTAGCGAACACGATGGGCCGTGCAGCAGTCCTACCGATGCATAAGGACAACTTTTTTTCATCAAAATATTCAAAATGTGCGCCAACGCACAGACAAATTGCACACGCTTGTGTACAGTTCGATACATTCCCAAACCATACAGGAGCATATCTATGACTAAAACCTACGCCTTGCGCGTCAAAGCCGCAGCATCCGCTGTGCTGCTAGCCCTCTTGGCCGCCTGCGCAGGCGGCGACGACTTGACCACGCCAGTGGCAGCCGTCACCACCCCGGTAGTGGCCACCACCACACCCACTTCCACCCAAACCGCAGCCGACATCAGTATCGAAGGCACAGCAGCCACAGGCGCACCGCTGGCCAACGCCAAGGTAAGCATCTTGTGCAACAGCGGCGACTTAGGCAAAGACACCCAAGCCGATGCCAACGGCAAATACAGCACCACGGTCGCCAGCACCTGCGCAGCGCCCTACATGATCAAGGTCACCGGCGTAGACACCTCCACCACGCCCACCAGCACCATCACCTTGTATGCCTTTGCCGACAAAGCAGGCAACATCAACATCACCCCCTTGACCGACATAGCCGCCAAGTTCGCCACCAACAACGACCCGGACGGCGAATACGCAGCCGTCTTGGCCAAAAAGAAAAAGGCCGACGAACTGTGGACAGCCACCGGCAAGACCGATGCCCAAGCCAACCTCAAAAAGGTGCTCGACAAACTGGGCGTGACCACCACCATAGCCCTAGACGACCTGTTGCACGGCAAATTTGATGCCAAACTGGGCGACAAAACCGATGACCTCTTAGAAAAACTCAAGAAAGAGCGCGGCGGTGTGCCCCTGAAAGACTTGGTCGAGCAAGTGGCTAACCGCGGCGGCAGCACCCTGACCGCTACCGAGCGCAAGCCTTGGCTGGCCTTATTCCCCCA
>JANOYR010000239.1:0-2601 GCA_031428975.1 Polaromonas sp.
ACCAAAGCGGAAGGTGTTTTTCAAACCACGCTCGACGATTTGGTCGGCCACGCCCACGTCCACCACATGGGGCAGGTTGTATTTGGCAGCCGCTTGGGTGGTAGCCAAGCAAATGGCCGAGGCAAAGGCCCCCACCACGGCGGATACGCCCGCTTCGTTCATTTTCTCAATTTCAGCAGTGCCCGCCTGCGGGGACGACTGCGCATCGCCCAAAAGCGCTTCAATTTTGGCACCGCCCATGGATTTGATGCCGGTTTTGTTGATGTCTTCGATGGCCATCAACACCCCTTCGCGGCATTGCTGGCCAGAATAGGCCAGTGCACCTGTGACGGGGTGTAGCACTCCAATTTTGATGGGTTTAGTCTGCGCACCACCCACCAAAGGAAATGCCAGCGCAGAGGCTGCTGCTGCGGATTGCGCTACAAAGACGCGGCGATTGGATGATGGCACAGTCATGAAAAATACTCCAGTTTAAAAAGTTAATGAAATTGCGCGGAAAGTTCTTTGCTTACCCACACTTTGGCATCAATACTGCCCACGCGCGAGAGTTGCATCAGGTATTCATAGCGGTCTGGCCGGTAGAGGCCATGGAGCCACTGCACCGGCTGGTCGTTGGTGTTAAAAATCAAGCGGCGCACTGCCAACAGCGCACTGCCAACAGCCACGTCCAAGTGCTGGGCGATGTGCATGTCGGCCAGCTTGGCGGATATGCTTTGCTCGGCACGCCCCACCTCGACGCCAGCTTCTTCCATCAGCAGCAAAATGGGCTTTTCTGCCAGCTCGGCCGCCCCAAAATGGGCGGCAATAGCCTGTGGCACATAGGTGGTAATGTGTGAAACTGGGCCTGCTGGCGTGCTGCGCACGCGGGTGGCTTTTTGCACCTGCGCACCAGTTTCTAGCCCCAGCGCCAAAGCCACTTCAGGTGAAGCGCTTTGTTGCTGCACATCCAGCACGCGCACACTGGTGTTCAGCCCCATAGTGACCAAGTTTTCTAGTAAACCCGCGAGCTGGGCGCGTTTAGGTTTATGGGCGGCCAGCCCATCTTGCACCGCAATCGGCGCCGGCTGAGTCACAGGCCATGTACCCCGCCCTGCTTCGCGCGTGATCAAGCCTTCTGTTTGCAGCCGCTCCAGCGCTTTGCGCACCGTCACCCTTGCCACGCCAAAATGTTGCTGCAAATGCGTCTCGGCTGGCAAACCGCTCTCAAATCGCCCTTCATGCAATTGCTCGCGCAGCAGCAAGTAAATCTGGTGGTATTTGGGCAGAGGCATCAGCGATGTCATGCCTTGGTTATAAAGTCGCCTTATTGTTCTGTCAATAGGACAATTGCTTAGCTTTTTGTAACTCAATCTTGTTCGCTTAGCCGCGATCAGACCAGCCGTGTATGAACCCCTCGACAAGCTCAGGGCGAACGGAGAGCGCTTCAATTGTGTCAAGACGTGCTGAGCCGACGATTAACCGTCAAAAGCCGTCCACCACACGCAAGATGCTAGACTAAAGCCACATTTTTATTCCTTTTTGGACAGCACCATGGCCGCAAAATTCAACTGGCAAGACCCTTTTCTGCTCACTGAGCAGCTCACTGACGATGAGCGCGCCATTCAAGAGGCTGCGCATACCTTTTGCCAAGACCGGCTGCAAAGCCGCGTGCTGATGGCCGCGCGGCACGAGAAGTTTGACCGCGAAATCATGTCTGAAGCTGGAGCCATGGGGTTTTTGGGCTCCACGATTGAAGGCTATGGCTGCGCAGGCTTGAACTACGTGTCATATGGCTTGGTGGCGCGCGAGGTGGAGCGTGTGGACAGCGGCTACCGCAGCGCCATCAGCGTGCAAAGCTCCTTGGTGATGCACCCGATTCATGCCTATGGCTCAGAGGCGCAACGCACCAAATACCTGCCCAAGCTGGCCAGCGGTGAATGGGTGGGCTGCTTTGGCCTGACTGAGCCCAACCACGGCTCCGACCCCGCCAGCATGCTCACCAAGGCCATCCCTGTAGACGGCGGCTTCAAAGTTTCGGGCGCCAAAATGTGGATCACCAATTCGCCGATTGCCGATGTTTTTGTGGTGTGGGCCAAGCTGGCCGACCCCGACGGCAAGGTGGGCGGACAAGAATGCATTCGTGGCTTTGTGCTGGAAAAAGGCATGAAAGGCCTTACAGCACCCAAAATTGAAGGAAAAATGAGCCTGCGGGCCTCCATCACAGGCGAGATTGTGATGGACGGCGTGTTTGTGCCCGAAGAAAACCTGCTGCCCAATGTGAGCGGGCTCAAAGGCCCTTTTGGCTGCTTAAACAAAGCCCGCTACGGCATTGCTTGGGGAGCATTGGGGGCGGCAGAGTTTTGCTGGCAAGCGGCACGCCAATACACTTTAGACCGTGTGCAGTTTGGCCGCCCATTGGCGCAAAACCAGTTGATTCAAAAGAAACTGGCCGACATGCAAACCGAGATCACCCTTGGCCTACAAGCCTGCCTGCGCGTGGGCCGCCTGATGGACGAAGGCCGCGACGCGCCCGAGATGATCAGTCTGATTAAACGCAACTCCTGCGGCAAAGCGCTGGACATTGCCCGCATGGCACGCGACATGCACGGCGGCAACGGCATT
>JANOYR010000240.1:0-9132 GCA_031428975.1 Polaromonas sp.
GACCACGCTGGGCACGCCTTTCATAGATTGGCTTAAAAAGAATTTTGGTTGGTTATTTGCCGCAGGCCAAGCCAATGCCACGCTAGGCCAGACTTATCTGTATGCAGACGGCCAACTGCCCGACTACGCCATGTTGGGGGAATACGGCAATGGGGCGGCCAGTGGCTCGGGTAGGACGGAATACATTTACTTGCCAACGGACGCGGGAGCGGCTATTCCAGTCGGAATCTTCCGCAGCAATCGATTGTTTGCGGTTCACACTGACCACTTGGCTACCCCAAGACAAATCACCGACGACACGAACAAGACGGTTTGGCAGTGGCCGTACAGCGCGTTTGGGGATAATAAACCTACGGGTATCCTCAAAGCTACGGTAAACCAGAACAACCCCAATAATGTTTACACGCAAGACCCGACGACGAACGCCAGATTGCAAGCCACTGGCGTGGCGCTGGCTTACAACCCTCGGTTTGCTGGGCAGTATTTCGACACTGAATCTAACCTCAATCAGAACTTCAACCGTAGCTACGCTCCGAATGTGGGCGCGTATACCCAGATGGATCCGATTGGGTTGGGCGGGGGAATGAATCGCAGGGGGTATGTGGGTGGGAATCCGTTGATGGGTGTTGATCCACTAGGGTTGGATGCAACTATTTGTTGGCCTGACCCGAACAGAAGCTACACCGATGGGCCGCGAAACGGTAACTGGGGTGGCGGCAATTGGAGTGGTGGTGTTGGCGGTGGCCCAACAGGAAACGCACCCCCTCTAGACAGCGGTGATGTTTGTTATATGCGACATGATCGCTGTTATGACGCTGGAACGCCCAAAAAAACCTGCGATGCAACCCTCGTTAAAGAGTTGAAGGCGTTACCAGATGATCCGCGCAAATGGCCACTACCGCCCATGCCTGGTATCGAGAGGAATACGGTTCAATTTCGCGATGGCGCTATCGTGATATTTGGACGCTAGCATGACTAAAAGTTGGACAAAGGGAATTAGTATTTGTTTGTTATTGGCGCTCATATCGGAGCTGGTTAGCAGAAATCTTTGGCACTTAGGTGCGGTTTATTGGATTGCACTAGGCTTGCTCGCCGCGACGCACTTGGTGATTACTGGTTTAGTCGTGATGTCAAACTCTCGAAATGTACTGGCCACAACCAGTGCTATCGTATTACTCTTTATCGGCCAATCATGGGCACTGGAGATGCTTGCCATGCAGGTAATTTGGCGAATAAGAGGGTTTGCTCCTTAATATTACGAAACAGCCAATTGCGAAAGATGAGTTAGTGCAACATTCTTTCTGTAATTTCCCCAAATCACAAAGTACCTGAAAATCAGTGTATTGGATTTGGGTATTTTATTAAACAGGCCTCTGCCAGGGCCGGCGGCAGCCACCCCCGGGTCGTGCATGTACCCATGCATGATCCACCGCCGGTAGGCCAAGCCAATCCACCAGAAAGAACTACTATGTCATCACAAACCCACTCAGAGCATCAGCACCAGCACACCCACGGCTACGACAATCTCAATGAGCCCCTCAACCACGCGTACAGCCATTTACTCGAACACGGCCTTGATGGCGCAGCCGAGGCGCAACGCACTCGCAGTTAATTGCGGCAATTTACAGAAAAGATGTTGCATGATCAAAGATGATTGATTTCTGTCGAGACGAAGCTGTTTAGATGATCAAACCCTTGCTTTTCGTCATTGGTTTAGCTGTAATTGCCATTGCACTTGGTGCGCCCGACGATTTACCTAAACATAGTGGTGGCAATAAAGCTGTGCTGCCGTATTTTGCATTTTGGTTATTGAGTCCATTGAAAGCAATAGGAGGCAAATACTTATTAGTTGCAATCGGTGCTTTGATGGTGGCAGTCTCTTTACTAATGAAAAAATCCGCAAATAAACGCATCACAAGCTGTTAGGCGAGGTATGGTTAAGGGCGGTTATTGCACATAAATTGTGTAGCTACACCATGTGCATGTAAGTTTTTTGGCTTGGATTCGACCACTAAACTAAGCACCTTACTGTTTTGCCTTTAACCTCCAACTGCCAGCCAAGGTCGGCAGTTTTGCCAATTTGATACGCCTTACCAGATACGCTCCTATGCACGCCACCCTCGAACTGCTTCAACGCACCAATTTTCCGGCAATCCACCGCCGCCCTTTGCAAACCTTGCAAGTCAATTTGGGCTATGTGTGCAACCAAAGTTGCCAGCACTGCCACGTTAACGCCTCGCCCCAGCGCACCGAAACCATGAGCGCCTTGGTGGTCGATCAGGTGATTGAGGTGCTCAAAGTGCGTAAAATCAGCACGCTAGACCTCACTGGCGGTGCGCCCGAGCTTAATGCTGACTTTCGCCGCTTGGTCATTGCGGCAAGGGCATTGGGGGTGAAGGTCATTGACCGCTGCAATTTGACGATTTTGTACGAACCTAATCAAGAGTTGCTGGCGCAGTTTTTGGCCGACCAGCGCGTCAGCATTGTGGCATCGTTGCCCTGCTACAGCCTTAAAAATGTGGACGAACAGCGCGGCAAAGGCACGTTTGACAAAAGCATTGCGGCGCTACAGTTGCTCAATTCCCTGGGCTATGGCAAGGGAACGGGCCTGGATTTGAGTCTGGTCTATAACCCGCTGGGCCCGAGTTTGCCCCCTTCGCAATCGGCTTTGCAGGCCGATTACAAGCGCTTGCTGGGCGAGCAGTTTGGCATTGTGTTTGACCAGCTCTACACGCTGGCCAATATGCCCATTCAGCGTTTTGGCAGCATGTTGGTGTCCAAAGGCCAATTTAGCAGCTACATGCAGCTGCTGCGGGACCACCACGACGACGCCAACCTAGACGCGGTGATGTGCCGCGACACGGTGTCGGTGGACTACAACGGGCTGCTGTACGACTGCGACTTTAACCAGATGTTGGGCTTGCCCACCCCCATTCCAAGCGCCTACGAGACGGCCAAGCCGCGTATGCATGTGAGTGATTTGTTGGCCACTGACCTAGACCAGCAGCCCATTCGCATTGCCGACCATTGTTTTGGTTGCACTGCGGGGCAGGGCAGTAGCTGCGGCGGCGCACTGACTTAAGCTTCATGCAGCTGTCCATTATTGTTCCGGTGCGCAATGAGGCGCATGGTCTGGCTGAATTTGCCGCCCAAATTTTGCCCTTAACCCAGCTGGGCATTGAGCTTCTGCTGGTTGATGGAGATAGCTCTGATGCCACAGTAGGCATAGCGCGTGCGGCTGGCTTGAAAGTATTGCTCAGCCAACGCGGACGTGCAGTGCAAATGAACACCGGTGCGGCACAGGCCAGCGGGGAGGTGCTGCTTTTTTTACATGCAGACACCCAACTGCCTGCCAACGCAGTGCAAGCCATTGATCAAGGCTTGCAAAAGGGGCTGTGCTGGGGTCGTTTTGACGTGCGCATTTTGGGCACATCGCCCATGCTGCCAGTGGTGGCCGCCATGATGAATCTGCGCTCGCGCCTGACGGGTATTGCCACGGGCGACCAAGCGATATTCATGACCCGCGATGCTTTTGATGCCGTTGGCGGCTTTCCCAACCAAGCGTTGATGGAAGACATTGAAATGTCCAAGTGTTTGCTGCGCTTATCGCGCCCCGCCTGTTTGCGGGCCAAGGTGCGCACCTCGGGGCGGCGCTGGGAGTCGCGTGGCGTGTGGCGCACGATTTTCTTGATGTGGCAACTGCGCTGGGCGTATTGGCGTGGTGCAAGTGCCAGTGTGTTGGCGCAGCGCTACCAATGACTAAGACCCGCCTCGTAGTTTTCGCCAAAGCACCCCTCGCGGGTGCGGTCAAGACGCGGCTGATTCCTGCGCTGGGTGAGCGAGGGGCTGCGCGGCTGGCGCTGCAGATGCTCCAGCACACGCTGGCGCAGGCGCTGGCGGCGCAGTGTGGCGTGGTGGAGTTGTGTGCGTCGCCAGCACCGCAAGACCCTGCCTGGCAGAGTGTGGCGCTTCCAAGTGGTATTGGCTGGAGCGCGCAGGGTGAGGGTGATTTGGGGCAGCGCATGGCGCGGGTCTACCAAAGCGTTATCGCCAAAGGGCAGGCGGTGGTGCTCATGGGCACAGACTGCCCAGAGCTCACGCATGCCCACATACAACAAGCGGCGCTGGCGCTCGTGGAGCACGATGCTGCTATGATTCCAGTAGCTGATGGAGGTTATGTGCTGCTTGCCATGCGGCGTTTTACCCCTAGCATTTTTGAGGGCATACCGTGGAGCACCGCTGCTGTTGCCACCCTCGTTTTAGAACGATTCAAAGCGCTGGGTTGGTCCGCCAAGGTGTTGCCCATGCTGCACGATGTGGACGAGCCTGCTGATTTGCAGTGGATTCCCCCATTGTGGCTACATGCCCATTCGATTTAGTTGTGTATATTTTTAGAAGGTTTTCACCATGTACGACATTGTCCAAGACTACTACGGCCGCCAGTTGCAAAGCACGGGCGACCTCAAAACCAGCGCTTGCTGCGATATCACCGACATTCCGCAATGGCTCAAGCCCTTGCTGTCCAACATTCACCCAGAAGTGCTATCGCGCTATTACGGCTGTGGCTTGGTCTGCCCGCCGCTGCTTGAGGGGTGCAGGGTGCTAGATTTAGGCTGCGGCTCTGGGCGCGACGTGTATGCGCTGGCCCAGCTCGTGGGGGCTACTGGCTCGGTGGTGGGCGTTGACATGACGCCAGAGCAACTTGCCATCGCCGAAAAATACCGTGCCTACCATGCCGATGCATTTGGTTTTGACAATGTGCGCTTTGTGCAGGGCTTCATTGAGCGTTTAGAGGATTTGGATTTAGAGCCCGGCAGCTTTGACGTGATTGTGTCCAACTGCGTGGTCAATCTGTCGCCCGACAAAGACGCGGTGATGCGCGGTGTGCACCGCCTCCTTAAAAAAGGCGGGGAATTTTTCTTCTCGGACGTGTACGCCGACCGCCGCGTGCCCGATGCCGTGCGCAACGACCCAGTGTTGTACGGCGAATGCTTGGGCGGGGCGCTTTACTGGAAAGATTTTTTGCGGCTTGCCCACCAGCATGGCTTTGCCGACCCGCGCTTAACCACTGACCGTCCATTGCTAATTACCGATCCAGAGCTAGCCCCCCGCGCTGGCAACTTGAATTTCTTTTCAGCCACCTACCGTTTGTTCAAACTTGACGCGCTAGAAACGGCCTGCGAAGACTACGGCCAAGCAGTGGTCTACCGAGGCACTGTGCCCAACCATCCCAGCCGTTTTGTACTAGACAAACACCACGACATCGCCACGGGCCGTGTGTTTCCGGTGTGTGGCAACACATGGCACATGCTGCACGGCACGCGCTTTGCCCCGCATTTTGACTTTATGGGCAATTTTGACCAACATTTTGGTTTGTTTGAAGGCTGCGGTGAATCTACGCCATTTGATACCAGTGCGGCGCAAAATGCATTGGCGTCTTGCTGCTGACCATCGCGCGGTATACGGCTTTAGCGCAACACCCCCAAGGCAAAGGGCAAACTGAGCACTCCCAAAATGGTGGACAAAGTCACTAGCCCCGCCACTGGCACTGCGTCGTAGCCCATCTTGCTCGCTAATACATAGCAGCTAGAAGCCGTGGGTAATGCGCTATAGATGTATAGGGCTGTAGCGTGCGCATGGCTAAGCGCAAAAATCTGCACCATCACCCAAGCCAGCAGTGGCATTGCCACATGGCGAATCAGCAGCACCCCGGCGCCAACCCAGCGCTTGGCGGGTGTTGAAAAGGTGTGCCCCAGCTGCATGCCCGCGCCGCAAGCCATCAAGCCCAACGCCAGCGATGCTTGGCCAATGCGCGTCACGGTTGGCTCCACCCATGTGGGAAAGCCAAAGCCCAATATGTTGGCCAGCAAGCCCCCTGCCGTGCCAATCACCAGTGGATTGGTCAGTAGCGACCGAACAAACCCCGCGCCCGACTGCTTGGCCATAGGGTAAATAGCCCCAATATTGCACAGCGGCACGCACACACCAATGATGATGGCGATTAGCAACAGACCCTGCGCCCCGCCTAATTTTTCAGCCAAAGCCAACGCAATGAAGGAGTTAAACCGAAACGCCACTTGCGCACCGCAGGCGTGGGTGCGCGCGTCCACTGCCGGAATCCATGCCACGGCATAGGCCAAAAGAATAGAAATACCCACCAAACACAGCGCCGCAGCAATCAAACCAGAGGCCGCCCCTAGGTCTAGCGGTGAACGCACAATCGAGTGAAACAGCAGCACCGGAAACAAAAAATAAAACACCAAGCTTTCAACTTGCTCCCAAACGCTTCGGTTCAAAGCGGTGTAGCGGCAAAGCAAATAGCCAATCAAAATGAGGGAAAAGTCGGGGATGAGCAGTTGCGCGTAAAACATAAGAATGCATTTTTATCGGTTGAGCGCAAGATTTTGCAATTTCATATGTTTCAATGTGTAATAAAATAAAATGAATACTAAGTAATGCACTAAATCACGCAAAGCAATTTTTTATCTGTCTATTTACTTGTGGCAAGAATCGATTTCAATTACGATCCAGCTGCAAAAAGCGGCATGCAGCAAAAATCAAGCATTTTGTTACATTTTTATCCATGCGGCAAAAATTGCCAACGGTTCGTTCAATTTATAGGTTAACTATTATGCGCAGCACACACAAACAGCACCATTCTATCTACGCCCAGATCGTACTGGCTGTGTCACTGCTGGGTTTTGGAAGCTCGGCATGGGCCCAAAAGCAAAATGTTGAGCCCTCTGGTGTGAAGTCAGTACTCAGTCAAAAACTCGTCACAGTCGGTGCTGACGGCAAAGAAGTTCTCACGGATGCCGTCCAAGTCAAACCCAACGAAAAGATGGAATATGCCATCACCTATACCAATTTCACTAAAGAGGCTGCAAAGGGCTTGCAGGCCACATTGCCGATACCGATTGGCACTCAATATTTGCCCAACACTGCCAAGCCTGTTTTGGTTTTGGCCAGTTTGGACGGGAAAACATTCAGCTTACCCCCTCTGAAACGCAAGATAGTTAAAGACGGAGTGACCACTGAAGTTGAAATACCAGCTTCAGAGTACCGTGCTTTGCGTTGGCGCATGGGGGATTTGTCGCCCACTCAGTCAGTGACCGCAAGTGCGCGCGTGTTGGTCAATCCCTTGCTAAATACGACTGCAGCGCCCGCTGCGGCAGCGCAAAAACCGTAATTCACCTGTTTCCGTCCCGCTATTTCAGTCCAGTTTTGTACCGCAAAAAACCTAGCCATTAAGGAGCCTAGTCCATGAACCTCTCTTCATTTTTCGCAACCTTTGCGAAGAAGTCCCAATCGCTGTTTGCGCAGCTGCTGGCCTTCTGCGTATTTGGTTTATTCATGGGGCTGGCTCCTGCCGCTCCGCCTCCGGCAAATGCGGTGATTGGCAACCAAGCCACTGCTAACTACACGGACAGCACCGGTACGGTGCGTAATGTGACGTCCAATTTGGTGCAAACCACGGTTGCACAGGTGTATGGCCATAGCTTGACTGCAAACATGAGCAAAAAAGCGGCACAAGGCAGTACGGTTTACTTCCCTCACGTGTTGACCAACACGGGTAACGGAGCTGATACCTACGCTTTGAATAATTTCAACTCTACACCATTGGTTTTCTCTGGCATTCAGATGTTTGTTGATGCCAATGGCGATGGGGTGCCTGATGACAACACGCCGATTACTTCATCTGGTATTTTGGCCGCTGGCGCAGAATTTAGATTTGTAGTGGCAGCAGCGGTTATCGCGCCAACCACTTCAGGCGTAACTGGCACTTTAACTGTTGGTTCTGTGGGTAGCGGCAGCGATACCAACAACTTCTCAGCCACCGGCCCGGCGCCTACTGGCTCAAATGCTGGTGTTTTAGACACCGCTGTGATCAGTAACCAAGCTATTTTGAATGTCAACAAATCGTTTAGCCTAATCTCCGGTCCTACTGGCACAACGGTGCGCGTCACTTTGAACTACACCAACGTGGGTGGTGCAGCAGCAACCAACGTGGTGTTGACCGACGCATTGGGCGTTGGCAACAAGCTTGGTTTGCTGTATGTTACAAACTCTGGTCGCTGGAGTGTGGGCGCGGCTTCTCCCGTCACTTTGTCAGACGCAGGTGCTGATCCAGCGGGAATTGTTTACGTAGCCACTGCGGGCACCGCACCAGCTTACAACGTGACAGCCACGATTGCCACCATCAATCCAGGTGACTCAGGTCAGGTGACTTTTGATGTGACGATTGCTGCCAATGCAGCTCCAGGCACTAGCAACACGACGAACGCCGCTGGTGTTTCTTATAACGACGGTGTGGCAGTAGTTACAGACACCACCAACTCGGCTATTTTCAATGTGACCGCAGCACGTAACGTGGGACTGTTTGACAAGCTTGCTGCTGGTGCTTTTGCAACCAACAGCACAGACGATGCAAACCGCAATGACTCGGTGACCTCTCCCGCTGTTGACCAAGGTGGATCTTACGATTACCGCGTATTCTTGATTAACCAAGGACAAGGCGCTGATACTTTCAACTTGACGAATGTTCCTGTGGGCGCTGCATTTCCTGTAGGCTCTACCTTCGTTTTCTACAACAGCGCAGACAGTGCATCCAATGCATCCACTATTGGCGCACCTATGACCGATTCAAATGGTGACGGAATAGTAGACACTGGCTCTTTGGCGGCTGGTCAAACAGTGAGTTTCTTTGTGCGTGTGCAGTTGCCTGTGGGTGCCGTGAGCTCCACCACCATGACGATGGATATTCGCGCAACTTCAGTTGCAGATTCTGCAGCAGGTACACCTGGTATCAATACAGGTACTCCAGAATCAAGCCGTGACGTCCGTTTGGAAATGCCCAGAATCATCGCCAAAGTGGTGGATTTGACCAATGTGACTGGTGCTGCAAACTGCACCACCACTTCTGTTGTAAGTCCCACCGGTGCTGGTCACCAGCCCGTTGGAGAAACAGCTTTTGTATGTAGCAAAACTATTGATTCTGGTCAAAAAGCGGTGTTTAAATTGCTGGTTGCCAACAAAGTTGGCTCTGCTGACAACTACGATCTTCTTGCCGCAAGCAGCAATGGGTCTATCGACAGCGCTGCCTTTGCTGGCAGCTTACCAGCTGGCTGGTCG
>JANOYR010000241.1:0-5307 GCA_031428975.1 Polaromonas sp.
TCATCCGCGCCCACCTCAAGGCCCACAATGCGGTCCACATCTTCGCCTTTGGCCGTGAGCATAATAATGGGCGTGCGGTTGCTGCTGGCACGCAGCCGCCTGCAAATCGACAGGCCGTCTTCGCCCGGCATCATCAAGTCCAACACAATCAGGTCAATTGGCTCGCGCTGAATCAGTTTGGTCAGCGCATCGCCGTCTTCAGCAACTTCCACATCAAAGCCTTCTTGCGTGAGGTAGCGGCGCAGTAGGTCGCGAATGCGTGCATCGTCGTCGACCACGGCGATACGGGTATTGGGTTTAGAACTAGAACTCATGCGTCGCCCTTGGTTGGATGTGAATATGTAACAGCGGCATTTTGCGGTATTTTTGGCTTTCCGTCACCCAAGATGGGGGGCTTTAGACACACTGTTACAAATTGACAGCAAACGCTGACAAAAACCGCATACAGTCGACTAATGCAAGCGTGTGAACCAGATGGGCGAGTGCCGCGTTAAGTTCACAGCGCATTGCGCATCCGCGTTGGCTAAGGACGTGCTACAACTGGTTTAATTTATGAAAAATTTGCACGATGTCATCGCCATTGCGTCATATGTTGCTCGCTATTTTGTAGCGTTTTCAGCAGCCATGGCCATGCTGTCAGTGTCTGCGCACGCTGCACCACAGGCGCTCACCCCATTGCAGGCGCGGCATTTACTGATTCGCAGCGGCTTTGCGCCCACGCAACAACAAGTGGATGCGCTGGTTGGCATGGGCGCGGTGTCTGCGGTAGATGCGCTGATTGCGCAGGCGCAGGCTGCGCAAACCAGCGCTGCGCCTGCCTTTACAGCCTTGCCGCCGCCCATTTACCGTGGCGGACAGGCCAACCGCGAAGAGCAACTGGCTTATCGCGCTGAGCAAAACCGCCATACCCAAGACATCAAAAACTGGTGGATGCAGCAAATGCTAGAAAGCCCTGCGCCACTGGCCGAGCGCATGACCCTGCTGTGGCACAACCACTTTGCTACCTCGCAGCAAAAAGTGATACGCGCACACGCCATGTGGAACCAACACCAGCTGCTGCGTAAAAACGCGCTGGGCAGTTTCAAAACCATGCTGCATACCGTAGCCAAAGACCCGGCCATGTTGGTGTATTTAGACGGGGCCAACAGCCGCAAAGAAGCACCCAACGAGAATTTTGCCCGCGAAGTGATGGAGCTTTTTGTCTTGGGCGAGACGTCTGCCCCCGGTTTGGGGGGCTACACCGAACACGACATACGCGAAGCCGCGCGGGCTTTTACGGGCTGGAGCATCGAGCGCGACGATTTTTCCTATGTGTACAGACCCAGATTCCACGACAGCAGCGCCAAAACCCTGTTTGGCACATCAGGTCCGCTGGATGGCGACACCGCGCTGGACTTGATGCTGGCACGCCCCGAGGCGGCGCGGTTTGTGGCCACCAAGCTGTGGCGCGAATTCATCAGCCCTGCGCCCGAACCGATTGCGCTAGAGCAGATTGCGCAGGTGCTGCGGCAAAGCGACTTTTCGATAGCGGCTGGGCTACGCGCGGTATTTTTGTCCGACGCATTTTGGGATGCGGCCAACCGCGGGGCGTTGGTTAAATCGCCCATAGAACTGCTGGTGGGCACTGCTCGCCAGTTTGCCCTGCAAGTGGGGCAGCCCCAATTTTTGGTGCAACGCGCAGCAGCTTTGGGACAAAACCTGCTGCTGCCGCCCAATGTCAAGGGTTGGCCGGGCTACACCGCTTGGATCAACTCCACCACACTGCTAGAACGCAAGCGCTTTTTAGAGCTGGCCTTGCGTGCCGACGATGCCCCTGCCAACCCGATGCAGCCAGCTCTGCCCACACGTTTTGACGCAAACACTTGGTTGGCCAGCTATAGCGCACGCCCCGACAGTGAACCCAGTATTGAAGCAAAAGAACGCATTGTCGCCGCCATGCTGTCATACCATGCTACGCAAAATGTAGCAAATGGCACGGTAGGCGTGTCTTTGATTCGCGCATTGGTGCAAGACAGCGCCTACCAACTCAAATGAGGCCAAACACCATGCAATTACCCACACCAGCCAACAGGCGCAGTTTTTTACAAGCAGGCGCTGGCGCAGGATTGGCTTTGTACAGCTGGGGCCATGTAGCGGCCCAGCCCACGTCGCTGGCCGACCGCATCTTGATTCTGATTGAGCTCAAGGGGGGCAATGACGGCTTGAACACCCTTGTGCCTTTTGCCGACCCTGTGTATGCGGCGCTGCGTCCCACCATCGCACTCAAAGAATCTGAGCTCATCAAGCTGGATGCGCAAACTGCGCTTCACCCAGAGCTCAAGGGGCTAGAGGCGCTGTGGGCCGCCAAGCAATTGGCCATTGTGCAGGGTGTGGGCTACCCCCAGCCCGTGTTGTCGCATTTTCGCTCGATTGAAGTATGGGAAACCAGCTCCCACGCACAAGAGGTGCTGCACGATGGCTGGATCACCCGCGCAATGCAGGCTGGGCTGGGCGCCCGCGCGGCCTACACCACGCAAGGTGTCGTGGTCGGTTCGGGGCAATATGGTGCGCTGGCAGGTGCAAAAGCCATCACCTTGAACAACCCCGATGCATTCATCAACCAAGCGCGGCTGGCCAGCCCCAGCGCTGCGCAGGGTAACGCTGCCCTGCAACACCTGCTGGCAATCGAAGGCCATGTAGGTCTGGCTGCCAGCGGATTACGTGGCGAGCGCTATGCCTTCCAAACCGAGTTTCCCACTGGCGCTTTTGGCAACGCCACCAAGGCTGCTGCGCAAATTGTGGCCAGCCAACGCGGCAAGGCGGGAGTGCCGGTGATTGTGCTCACACTGGGCAGCTTTGACACCCACCAAAACCAGCTTGTCCAGCACGCCAATTTGCTGCGCCAGCTCGCGGGTGGCATACAAGCCCTGCAATCGGCATTGACCGAGCTGGGCGCGTGGGAGCGCAGCCTGCTCATGACCTACAGCGAGTTTGGCCGCCGCCCCAAGCAAAACAATTCGGGCGGCACCGACCACGGCACCGCTGCGCCGCATTTTGTAGCGGGCGGCGCGGTGCGCGGTGGGCTGTATGGCCAAGCGCCCGACTTGAGCCGATTGGACAGCAGTGGCAATTTGGCGCACTCCATCGATTTCCGCCAGCTCTACAGCACGGTAGCGCAGCAGTGGTGGGGCATAGACCCACTGCCCGTGGTGCGCGGGCGCTTTGACCCACTGGCTTTTTTAAGAACTTAAACGGGACTAAAACCATGCCAAACACCATCTTAAATAGCATGTCCAAAATCAGCAAAATCAGTAAAATCAGCAAAACCATAGCAAGCTTTGTCCTTTTAACGGCGACATCCCTTGTTTTTTCTCAAAATACCCGAATGGAAACCCCTCAAAACATTGTGAGCCTCCAAGCTTCTGGCACGGTCGAGGTGCAGCAAGACTTGCTGTCGATCAGCATGAACACCACGCGCGAAGGCACAGATGCCAATGCCGTGCAAACCCAGCTCAAAACCGCATTGGATGCCGCCCTGACCGAGGCCAAAAAGTCTGCGCAAGCAGGGCAACTAGACCTGCGCACTGGCAATTTCCAGCTCTACCCGCGTTATGGCCGCGACGGCAAAATCACTGGTTGGCAAGGCAGCACCGAGCTGGTGCTAGAAGGCCGCGATTTCCCCCGCATCAGCGCGGCAGCGGGCAAAATTGCCACGCTCACGCTGGGCAATGTCAGTTTTGGCTTAAGCCGTGAGGCGCGTGCCAAGGTCGAATCGGAGGCGCAGGCCATTGCCATCGAGCGCTTCAAAGCCAAGGCCAGTGACATCGCCAAGGGCTTTGGCTTTGGCAATTACAGCCTGCGCGAGCTCAGCATCAACTCCAACGACCAAGGCAACACCCCGCGCCCCCGCATGATGGCCATGGAAGCCAGAGCGGCTATGGCCGACGCGCCCGTGCCAGTGGAGGCGGGCAAAAGCAGTGTGGTGGTGAATGTGAGTGGTTCGGTGCAGTTGCGGTAGTGCGCTGATCGGGCTATGCTCGCATTGAGGTTTTTAATACTTGGGGCATCTCGCTCTTTGATAAGTTCAGACTTAACGTAAAGTGCCACCAAATAAGCTTTGCGATGGAGTCCAGCCTTTAGCAAGTAAGTCTGCTTTATCGAGCCAGCGACGTATTCGCAGTACTGGGGCTACTGACTCGCCCCAGTACTCAACGAATAACGCATCTTCCATATTAAGCGATGCATCAACCATCTCTGCTTGAATCAGTTTTAAAGAGCGTTCAATATAAACGCCACCTTCGTTGTCGTTTTGTGGGTTGGCTACGCTTCCTGCCGTGTAAAGGTCGCGCGCCTGATGGCACAGCACACCATGGTAGGTCAGTAAAAAAAGCACAACATCATCGTATTTATGTTTTGAGCGACCGGAGGCAACAATGCCTGGGCATAAGAGTGCAGCTTGGGCCCTGAGTCGATTCTTTTCATCTGTCGAAAGAGACGTGTAAAGTCTGGCTTGAATCGGTAGTGCATGCGCCTCGTCTTTCTCGTCTTCTAGCCACCATAAACGTTCACCGCGCTTCAAACGGGCTCTGGCATAGGTGCGTATATGTTGCATCTTTTCTTCCATCGGCAATTCGCGGAAGCGGTCATAGTCAACTCCCATCGACTGGAACAAAGACTTTTCTGCAAATAATTCCACTTCGAAGCGGGGAACGTGAGAGGTACGAACGTGCACCACACTTTTTTCGTAATGTCCCCAGCGCACTTCGGCTAGCCCCCCCATTTTGCCGAACACAAGGTAAATCTTTTCAACTGCTTCTATGCGATTTGACTCTAAGACACTATTGCCAATACTTCGCCATGTGTCGGTTAAAGTAAATTTGACTTCCACGCCAAAAGAGCCAACTGCGATGTCAGGAAAAGCTTGCGGATGCGGCGTAAAGTCAATAACGAAAGCGGTCTCACCAGATAAAGCGTCATGTAATAGCTGGCGTACTTGCTGCTCAAATGCAGCTGCATTTTCGAATATTACTTTTCTTGACGCAGCGGTTAACTGTTCGCAAACGCGATCAAGGACGTTTTCAAATGCGATTTGATTCATTGCAAATTTGGCTTTTGAAGCAGCGTGCCTTGAACCGCGGTAGCCACATGCCACGCCAAGACTGGAGGAACAGCATTACCTACTTGCCTCTCGGTTTCTCGTAATTTGGCATCAAAATGAAAACCATCGGGAAAAGACTGGAATCGCGCAGCCTCGCGCATAGATATGCGGCGCGGCAATGTGTAGTGAAACTGAATATTCCCGTGGCATTCTGCGCGTATCGTGTAGCC
>JANOYR010000242.1:0-17520 GCA_031428975.1 Polaromonas sp.
CCTTCGCGTGGGCCCACATGACCCAACCGCGCCTTCATAGACTGCGGCTGGCCAGTAATCACAGCGGCATACACGGTGGTGTTGGCCAATACTTTTTTCACATAGTCGCGTGTTTCGGCGAATGGGATGTTTTCTGCCCACGCTGCTGCCTCCATCACCGGGCCATTGCGCCACGCGCGTGGGCGGCTAGGGCCCGCGTTGTAGGCGGCGGCGGCCATGGGCATCGAGCCATTGAAGTCGTCGAGCACCAGTTTGAGGTAGCCCGTGCCAATGGCAATATTGGTTTCGCGGTTGTTGATTTGGTCGGCGGTGAAGCCGTCCATGCCGATTTTCTTTGCGGTCCATTTGGCCGTGGCGGGCATCACCTGCATCAGACCCGATGCGCCCACATGCGAGCGGGCATCCATGATAAAGCGGCTTTCTTGGCGAATCAGGCCGTAGACATAGGCTGGGTCTAAGTTAATGGCGCGGCTGCGTTTAATGACCGCGTCTTTGAAGGGCATAGGAAAGCGCTGCTCGTGGTCAAAGCCTTCTTTGGTGCGCTCGCTGGTGTTGATGCAGCGGTCCCAGACCTCTTTGTCGCAGGCAAACTGGGCGGCGGCCAGCAACTCGCGCTCGGTCATGCCGCCTCTGGTGTGCAGGTTGGTGCTGTAGTTCCACTCGCGCACGCCCTCGGCACGCAGGCCAATGGCTATCGCATACAGGGCGCGGTTTAAGCCAGGGTTGAGGCGGGCGGCTTCTTTTTCTTCTGGGGTAACTGGCGCTGGCCGCTCGGGGGCGCTGATTTTGCGGCCTAGCTCTTCGGTGGCCAAAATTTCATAAAACCCGCGTGCTGAAGCGATGGATTCGAGCAAACTTTGCGCTTCGGCCAGCTCGGGGCGCAGGCTGGGCGCAGCGGCCACACCACTGGCTGCCAGCGCGGGAGCAGGTGCAGCAGTGTTCGGGTGCATCGCCTTTAAAGCGCGGGCTTTCCAATACACCCAAGTCGGGTCTTTGCGGGCATCGTCGCCCATGGCATTGACCGCCGCCAGCACCACGGGCCAGCCCTTAGCCATGGGGGCTCTGCGCAGCGCGGCGCGTACCTTCCAGCCCAATAGGTCGTCGCTTAAGTACTCGTTTTTGGCCTTGGCGTAGTAAGCGTTGGCATTGCCGTCTAGCTTCAGAGCCGCTTGCTTGCCAATCACGCCCCAGGCCCAGCTTTTTTCTTCGTCGCGCAAAATCTCTGACCATTTGGCTTCTAGCGCGTTGGCTGCCGCCTCGGGGTCGGTGTTGGCCATTTTGACCAAGGCCAGCACCACCAGCTCGCGCCGCGTGTTGCCCGATGCCACGGTGCGCACGCCCAAATACCGTGCGGGGCTGGCATTCAGCGCCGCCACATCGCCCGAAGCTTCGGGCGACACGATTTGCACCGCATGGGTGGCTGCGCGAGGGCGGTTGCTGTCAATGGCGATGCGGGCTTTGCGCCATGCGTCTTCGGGTTTGAGTTTTTTGGCATCAATCAAGCGGTCGGCAGCAAACGTGCAGCCGTCGTCCGCGTCGCGCAGGCCATGCCAGTTGCGGCGCACCTCGTCGGCTTGCCCGGCGGTGATGTCGCTAGGGGTTTTGACCAACTGCACGGTGATGGCATAGCATTTGACTTCACGGTCATCGTTCATGCGGTAGTTGGGGTGCAGCTGTGCAAAATTGGTCCAGTCGCGCCGCTGGCCTAGCAGCAGCAGCCAGTCGTTGCGCAGGCGGTCTTCTTGGTAAGTGCCGGCATATTGGGTTAAAAAGTTTTGCACCTCCGTGGCGCTGGCCTCGCCCAGTCGTGCTTTAAGCTCCCAATAGGCGGCATAGGGCTCTAGCGCGTGGCCTCGGGCTTGGGGCAGCAGGGCGGCTAGGCGTTTTTTGTCGCCGTTTTTGAAGGCGGCATTCATTTCTAGCACCGCATCGTCGCCCTTGCTTTGCGCAAAAGCTGGCGCACTAAGCCCCGAAAACCCAGCGCCTGCACACAACAATGCCACAATGGCGCAGGTTTTATTAATTTGAATCATTTGCATACGCCGATTATGGACAAAATTGCGCTCAGAAAACGCCTCGTCACCGAACGATTAGACATGCCCGACCGCTTGGCCCGCGCCGACATGCTCCAGCGCGTCATGCGCATTTGGCTGGTCAGCCGCCCCGACACGGTGATTGGCGCGTATTGGCCCATCAAAGGCGAATTTGACCCGCTGCCAGCACTGTACCGCTGGCAGGAAGATGGTGTTTTGGGTAACTTTGAGAAAAATTTGCCCGATGTCACCGAGAGGCGGTCATATGATGCACTTAATTTTGTAGCATCTATCACCAAAGTGCCCGCTGGGCAAGAAGGCTCGGGCGAGGTACCCAAGCGCAAAATTGGCCTGCCCGTGGTCGACAAAATCAACAAAACCCTCACCTTTTACGCTTGGTATCCCGGCTGCCCGATGGAAGAAGACGCTTACGGCATCCCCAAACCCAAAGACACCGCGGGGGTGGTGCCCACCCTGCTGTTTGTGCCCTGCGTGGGCTACGGCCAAAGCGGCTACCGGCTGGGCTACGGCGGTGGCTTTTATGACCGCACCCTAGCCGCCCTTTCTCCTAAGCCTGTGACGGTGGGCCTAGGCTATTCGCACGGCCACGTGCCAGACTTTAGGCCCGAGGCGCACGACGTGGCACTGGATGCGATTTTGACGGACTTGGGGCAGGCGTTTCCTTGAGTTTGGGGCGCTCTGAGGCATATGGGACTCCCTTTCTTCGCACTTGGCCTGTCTCGGCGCAGGTTGTTACTGTCCACAGGCTTAGGCGCTTTTGCCGCAAGCGCATCGTCTCAAAGTCTTTTGCAGCGGCTGTATGGGCAACCCCAATATTTGCCACTGCCTGCGCTCGCATCCCCCATAACGCTGCGCGTGGTCTATGCACACAATCCGCGCATAGAACGGGCTCCACCCGAGCTGCTGGCGCAAGTTTTGACGCGTACGGCTGAGCTAGTGCAGGCGCATTTTGGCCGTAGCCTGCAATTTTCCAGTATCGACGAACACCCTGTTCACACGCTTTTTAGCGGCGTTACCGCTGAATTTTGGAATACAACTAAAACACGCACCTATGACTTTAAATACGGCACGGGAGACCGAAAACGCCTTGTAGAAACTACCGCTAAAAATCTGCCACGGGAGCTCAACGCTCTGAATGCGCAAATCGCGTTTGCCAAACCCCATTTGCTAAGCCATACAGTCCCCACCAATGCCCAAACGCTAGCGAAAGCACTTATTGACACCCAACTGGCGCGTTATGCCAGCTGGACACAACTGCAAGCAATCGATGGCAGGCCACTCTTGGATGACTCACCGCTACACGAATACTTGGGCTGGACTAGCGCACCGCTGCTTGCCCCATGGCCTTTTGAAATAGTTCTTACCAACCAACTCATGGCTAGTGTGGAATATCTGGAAAACTTTGTACACAGCGCACTGCGCGGTGGTGTGAGCGCGGGGCTGACCATGCCGTCGCCAGCGTCGCGCTACGCCACGGTGTCGGTACTCAGCCTGTTTCCCATGTTGTCACAAGACACCACTACACGCGCATTGCGAGGCGACTCAGCCACACAAAACACCGATGCAGCAGAAGCCGCCGCCGCCCTATTGACCCACGAGCTGGGTCACCAACTGCTGCACCTAGGCCACCCCTTTGGCCATGCCGCCTGCGTGATGAGTCCACCCGAGCTATTGCGTTTTAGCCAGTGGACACGCCATCTCAGTGCGCAAGCGTGTCAGCTAGGCAATACGCCAGAAAACACCGCTGGTGTGGTGCGTTTTGTAGAGCCGAAAAAGCTGCCTTAGGCTTTAATCATCTAACGACCCCGTCAGCACATCCGAATCCGTTCCCTCGCCAATCGCCTCGCGGGTAATGCGTGCCTGCGTGCGCAGCCAGTTGCAAAAGGCTTGTATTTCGGGTCTGGCGCTGCTGCGCGGGCCCACAATCAGCCAGTAGGCCAAGGGGCTGTCCATGCGCAGCTTGGGCAGGGGTTCAATCAGGTCGCCATTGGCCATGCTTTCGGCAATCAGGGGCAGGCGTGCCAACACAATGCCTTGGCCCGTCAAGGCGGCTTGCACCATTTGGTAGGCATAGCTGAAATAAAGCCAGCGGGCGGGTTCGGTTTTTTTCAGGCCTTTTTCGTCAAACCAGCGCCGCCATGTTAGCCACTCAAGGTGCGTGCGCTGGGCATCGCCCGCTTCAATCAGGGTAAAGCGCGAGAAATCTTGCGCGGTTTTGATGCTGGGGCTGGACTTGAGTAGCCACGGGCTGGCCACAGGCGTGAGCTGCTCGCCAAACAGGCGCACCGCGCCAGCGGGCATGGCGGCGGCGAGCCCGTAGCGCAGCACCAAGTCTAAATCGGAGGTTCCTAGCTCTATCAATGAGTCTGAGGCATCAATACGAATGTCTACATCGGCGTTTTCGCGTTGAAAAGCCTCCAGCCTAGGAATCAGCCACAGTGATGCAAAAGACGCAAAAGTTGACAGCGCCACCATCTTGCGCCCCGTGCTAGAGCGAATCTGGCGCACCGCGCCGTCGATGCGCTCTAAGCTGGGTGCCACCGTGCGCAGCAGCACCGCGCCCGCAGCCGACATTTCTACCGCACGGGTGTGGCGGTGAAAAAGGCTAGCGCCCACTTCCTCTTCTAGCGCCTGAATCTGGCGTGATACGGCCGACTGGGTGAGCGCCAGCTCGTCCGCCGCCGCCCGAAAATTCAAATGCCGCGACACCGCTTCAAAGGCACGCAAATTGCCAGCGCCGATGGGGCGGGTGCGCAGGTGGGTTTGAGAATGCAACATGGCGTGTCCTTTCAAAATTTGAATTCATGCGAATAATGAATCAATAGTGTAGCGCTATTTCATTGGACTGGGGTGATTTAAACGCGCATGATTCACTTCCAAGATATTCCATTTTATGCATCAATCATTCTCACAAGGAAATGCCATGGCACACCACACACCCCTCCAATCGCACTATGTTGGCAGCTACTGCCTTGCCGCAGGCCGAGCGCTGGGGCTGCGCCCGCGCCAAGACGCGCTGTTGCGCATTCGCCACGGCAGCGTCTGGGTGACCCTGCCCAGCCAGCCGGGCGACCATTTTTTAGCCGCTGGCGACAGCCTGTTGGTGAAAGCGGGCGACGCATTGGTCATGGAGCCTTGGGCACGGCGCTCTGCCCAAGCGGCCAAGGGTGCGCCAGCTGCGCAAGAGTCGGTGTATTTAGACTGGGATCCTGTGCCGATCTTGCTGGGGCAGGGGCATAGCCAGCCAGTGGCTGCGCCTGTCTACAGTGCGCTAAGTCAGCCCCTAGCCGCCCAGAGCGCCCTGCAAGCCCAGCTAGACTTGGCGAGCCCACCGCCCATCATTGCTACGCTTTTAATAGCAAGCTATGAACTTTTGATGGCGACATTGGCCAATTTCTTCTTAAAACTTTGGGCTTTAGGTGGTTTGCGCGCTTTCACGGCGCAGTCTAGCGCCAAGCGTGCCCAAGGGCGCATGGCATCATGCGATTCCATGGCATCGTCTGGAGCGCTGTAGTAATTCATGGAGCGGTCTCCGTCTTTGCCGCTGTAGATAAAGCGTGCGCAGCCCGCCGCCTCGTAAGTGGCGCGGCTGTCGGCATCGGCCTTGAGCCACAAAATGGGGCCCTTGCCCAAATCGGCCAAAACGGCAATGGTCAGCCCCTCAACGCTGATGCCCCAGCCGCCAAACATGCGCTTGGCGCTGCACGCGCCCGCGCTGCCCAGCAGCTCGCAGCAGTAGTTTGCAAAATCAGGGCTAATCATCGCGTGGCTCCTAAGGGGGGCTAAAGTTTGGCCAAAGCCATGCAATACTATACCCTTAGCCCTCCTGCCCAGCTCCAGCATCACCCCCATGGCACGCCCCCAATCCGCCGACCACCAGCTCAAACGCGACGCCATTTTGGTGGCTGCTGCCCGCTGCTTTGCCACTTTAAGCTACCCCGCCACCAGCATGGCCAGCGTGGCGCAGGCCGTGGGCGCTTCTAAAGCGCGTATTTACCATTATTACGACAGCAAAGAAGCGCTGCTGTTTGACCTGCTCGACCGCTACACCCAGCGCCTGTTGGCCTTGGTGGGCGAGTCCGAAGCCCACGCCCAGCGCCAGCATTTGGGCGACAAAGCCGCGTTGCATGCCTTGGTGCGCAGCTTTTTAATGGAATATGAGCATTCAGCGGATTTGCATGTAGCCTTGCTTAACGACACCAAGTTTTTGAACGATGAGGCCAATTTGGCCCATGCGCAGGCGCTGTCCCAGCGCGGCCTCATCATGCAGCGCCAGCGCGACATCGTAGCCGCCATGGCCCGCAGCCTGCAACGCGCCTACCCCGCCCGCATGACCGGCAACAAAGCCACCGCAGTCACCATGATGCTGTTTGGCATGATCAACTGGACCTTCACCTGGCTGCGCCCCGACGGGCCCATGCGCTACAGCGCGTTTGCGGACGAGGTGATTCAGACTTTAGAGACTGGATTTATCTAGCTTTTTTGGCCAATGTCACGGTCATATGGTCATTGTTTGCTATTTAAATCATAGTATTTTTTGGCTGAAACGTCCAACCGCCGCAGCGGCTTTGCCGCACTCCCTCATGGCGGGGATACCGCAAATCGGTCGTGCGGCAAAGCCACTGCGGCGGTTGGACTTGTGGTGGGCTGGGGTTTATGCGGTGTGCTTAAAGGGCAATTGGAGCTGTAGAAAATTGACTTTTGTGCGCCTGACGTTTGAGTTAGGTGTTTTTGACATACTGGAGCCACGCTTGATTGGACACGACAGGAGACTGAGTAATTGGAATGTCAGCGCAACCGTCAATTTGCAGTATTGATGCTTTTGTTGCTTCAAAAAGTGCCGGAGCCATCCAAGGACTAAGGACGATGGATCGAATAACCCCCAGATCGATAGGAATAGTCTTGCACCTGACCTCTTCGATTTTCGATGAATAGATGATTCTGTATTCGATTTCATCGCGATATGCCTCTCCTTTAGTGAAGGGCATGTCGGCCAACAGTGCATATGAGCCAAGCAGTTTCGTCGGAGATTTGTACTCGACAAGACGATGAGTGAAGCGATCTTTAGGAATCGCTTTTAGAAGCTTTTCTTTGAAGTAATAAATACAAACGCCAGCTGATCCTGGAGCAAAGACTTTCCAGTGGTGATATGTCTCTATCGCTTGAGAGAAGCAAATGCCAAGCAAGGTCTTGAGTTCGCTTCGTTCGGCGTAATGAGCCAAGGTTCCTCGATCGTTCGCATCGTCCCATGCCATAGGACTCAGTAACGTAATCTCACGATTCCGCAATACGGCTAGTGTGGCGGGAAGATCGGTGTAGCGCTTTAGGAATGACGCTTTGACTGAGCTGCGAGACATATCCAGAACACCTAACGGAATGATTTCCGCAAAACATGCAAAATAATCTGGCGACTGCGGTATACATTCATTTCTAAAAACCTTTGAAAGTGGCTTGGGTATTAGGTTTCAGCTTTATGGCTGAATATGCATACAGTTATAAAACGCCCCCTGAAACCCCGCAACATTTTACAGACTCAATCTGCGAATGCTAACTATAGACGATGTGTGGAGGTTTGGGCTGCTGTGAGTCAGTTTTTGCGACAAAGAGCATTTTGCAAAACTTTTTACTATAAAAAAAAGAGCAAACTATGAGCATACGAATGCGTCATTGCCACTTTTGTTTGCAAGTAAAAACCTGCGCCATAAACCTCAGCCAACCCACCACCCAGCCCGCCCCCGCCCCACTGCGCTGCCCCCTTGCGCCCATTGAGGGTCGGGCTGGAGGAACGGAAAAATGGCGGATTAGAAACCGTCGCTGTTTGAGCCGTAGGCGAGTTTCGACGGTTTCCCGCTATTTTGAGTACCGCTCAGCTTCCCGCGAAGCGGGCCGGCACTCTGGGCGCAAGGGGGCAGCGCAGTGGGGCGGGGGCGGGCGACCGGAGGATACAAAACTGCCAATGTCACGGTAATATGGTCATACTATGCTACAAATTGCATAGTATACTTCAGCCTATGTTGCGTTGGCTTATTGTGACCCTTTTGGCTTTGGTGCTCATCCAAGCGCTGGTGCCTGCGCTTAAAAAATGGGGCTTTGGCAAGCTGCCGGGGGATTTTGTGCTGCGCTTTCGGGGGCGGGAGCTGCCTTTGCCGCTGGGCTCTACCGTGGTGCTGAGCCTGCTGGCGGGGCTGGTGTCTAAGCTGATTTAGCCCTTAGCTTGGGGCGCAACGCCGCCGCGTTGTTCAAGCCTGCGCCACATCCCTTTTCCACATTTGCCATGGCCGGTCGAGGTGCTGGTCGTTCATATCGGAGGCTTCTTGTGCCTCGCCGCTGCTCAGGTATTGCACCTCGGCGCCGCCTGCCAAGCCAATGGCCTGCATTTGCAGCTTGGCATTGCTTTCGGTGTACACCGCGCGAAACACCGACTGTTTGACGCTGTGCCCCACCACCACATTGCCGTGGCCGCGCATCAGCGCCACGCTGGCGCTGCCCAGGGTGTGCGCCAGCGCCCGGCCCAAGGCGCGGCTGCGAATCAGCAGGTCGGTGGGTTGCTCTGCGGCATGGCGAATCTCAAACACGGGCACTGCAGCACCCAAAAAACCGCTCATATGGCAAATAGGCCGCAGCGCGGGGCCGCCTTTGCCCATCACCCCAAACGGAATAACCGCTGGCGAATGGCTGTGGATAACGCTGCCCACATCGGGCCGCGCGGCATACAGCTCGCTGTGGATAAAGCGCTCGACATAGCTGCTGCGCCCCTGCGCGTCATGCACCTCGCCCGCCAAATCGCATTCGACAATGTCGGCGGCGGTGACCAAGGCCGGGGCCATGCTGCGGGCGATTAAAAAGCGCTCGGGCCGCTCGGGGTGGCGCACGCTAACGTGGCCAAAGCCGTCGAGCACGCCCAGTTTGACCAAAATATGGTTGGCCGTGACCAAGTCGTCGACCAGCGCGGCCAGGGCAATGCTGGGGCTGGCAGCTTTGGGGGGCTGCGTGCTGGCTTGGGCTGAGGTGGTTTGCGGCATGGCGTGGGCTCCGGTGGTGACCCACCATTATGAATCAGCACTATGGGTGTGTATTTTGATGGGCAAAAGTGCTCAATTTTGCCCACCTTGCACAGCCATCGCCTACAATCAAAAGCCCTTTTGTAACTGCCGGACGCCACAAGCGCCCCAAAATGTTCTTACGCAGGATCTGCCTAACATGTCTATCCAAACACTCGCTGACTCACTGGGATTGTCGATTTCCACCGTCTCGCGCGCCCTGAACGGCTACACCGATGTCAGTGCCAAAACGCGCCTGCGGGTGCAAGAGGCCGCCCGCGCCGCCAACTACCAGCCCGACCCTGTGGCGCACCGCTTGGCCACGGGGCGCAAAGGCGCGGTAGCGGTGGTCACCACCTTGGGGGCGGGGCAGTTTATGGATGCCAACTTTGCGGCAGCAGTGGCGGGTGTTACTGAGGTGATGCGCACACGCCAGTATTTCACGCTCAGCATTAATTTGCCCGGAAATACCGACGAAATGCCGGAGTTTGAGCGATTTTTAGCCGCCAAGCTGGTCGACGGCGTGGTGCTCACCCGCACCAGTCCGCAGGATGCCCGTGTGGCCATGCTCCAAGCCAAAAAGTTGCCGTTTATTACCCATGGCCGCACCTTGGGCAATGCGCCCCACGCTTGGGTGGACTCGGACAGCACAGGCGCTATCGAGCAAAGCACGGCGCAGCTGATCAGTTTGGGCCACCAGCGTATTGGCTTTATCAATGGCCAAACCCACATGAATTTTGCACTGCTACGAGAAATGGGCTACCGCCAAGCCATGCTGCAAGCCAATTTAAACCCCGACTATTACCCTGTGCAGTACACCGATTTAAGCAGCCATGCGGGCAAAGAAGCTACCGCTTTGCTGTTGGCCAGCCCAGAGCCGCCCAGCGCCGTGGTCTGCGTGACCGACAACCTGGCTTTTGGGGCGATGGAGGCGATCAAAGAGGCGGGCTTGCGGGTGGGGCAAGACGTGGCGGTGTTTGGCTATGGCAATGTCAAGGCCAGCAGCTATGTGGAGCCGCCACTGGCCACGGTCAACCGCGACGCAGTTCACAGCGGTAAATTGCTGGCGCAGCATTTGCTGGGCGTGATCGACGGGGACGACCCCGAAACCCACCAAATCATTGAAACCCCCAGTCTTGTGTTGCGCGCGTCTATGGGCACAATGCTTGCATAATCCTGCTATGCACCATTCAACTATCCAAGCCTGCGTCGATATTGGGGGCACCAAAGTAGCGGTGTCATTGGCCGACACCCAATCGGCCACCCACCGCAACCTGCACGCACGCCGCGCCGAGCCCACCGCCAAAGAGGGCGAGCCCACGGCACTGGCGCAGCAAATTATCCGCATGGTGCACGCCGCCTGTGCCGAACATGGCGTGTCCAGCGGGCAAATTAGCAGTGTCGGCGTGTCGGCCTGCGGCCCTTTTGTGATTGCACAGGGCATGGTGGAGCTGGCCGCGCCCAATATATGCGGCGGCTTAGCGGGCACTGCGCGGGGCTTGCCCAACTCATGGCAGTCCGCCCCCATAGAGGCAGCGCTGCGGGCAGAATTTGGCAGTGTGCGCATAGAAAACGACTGCATTGGCGCACTAGAGGCCGAGCGGCGCTGGGGCGCTTTGCAAGGCATTGACCATTGCGCCTATGTCACTTGGAGCACGGGCATTGGCATGGGGCTGTGTGTCGACGGCCATGTATTGCGCGGCAAAAACGGCAATGCGGGCCATGCGGGGCACATGTTTGTCAGCGACAACGTTGACGCGCTGTGCGGCTGCGGCAATGTGGGCGATTTAGAAGGCTTGGTGGCGGGCAATGCCATCGCGCGGCGCTTTGCAAGCCAAGGTTTTGCCGACGCTGCGCTGATGCTAAGCGCCGCACGCGCGGGCGACGCGACGGCCGTGGCCCTGGTCGATGCCCTGTGCCGCGACATGGGGCGCGGGCTCTACAACTTGATCGTTACACTGGATTTGCAGCGCATCAGCATGGGCGGTAGTGTGTTTTGGCACCACCGCGATTATTTGCTGCCGCGTCTGCGTGCCCAAGTCGACGGCAAGCTGGCATCGCTCACTTCTGGCTGCGAGATTGTTCCAGCGGGCTTGGGCCTCAGTGTGGGTGATTTTGGGGCGCTGTCGCTGGTGGCGGCATGACCACGCTTGCAGGTATTGTCATGCCCGGTCACGGCATTGCCTCGGGTCGCGCAGCCAATAGCCCTTACCCGCAGGGCTCGGTGGCCATGCAAATGCCGTTTTTCAAGGCGCTTGGTCTGGATTTAAGCGCCTACCATGTGGGCACGGTCAATATTTCTATTGCTCCTTTGCAATGGACCTTGGTTCAGGCAGATTATTGTTTTGAAAAACTGGCCTGGACGCACTTGCATCCCCCTGAAACTTTTTCATTTGTGCGCTGCACCTTGGTGCACCATGGCCGCGCATACGGCAGTTGGGTGTACAAGCCGCATCCTGAGACAAAAGCGGCACATTTTCAATCGGACAGCATCATGGAGGTGATTGCGCCGCGAATTGACACGCTAGGCTATGGTGACAGCGTGGTGCTGCAAGCGGATGCTGCATGCATCGCGTGGCAGCAGCCTCACTTTAAAAACAAATCTTGGTCAGGTGCAAATTCGCTGTAAAGCGGCAGCAGTCCGCCGCCCATGGCGCGGGCATCTGCCCCCATGGTGCCTGTATGTATGGCTGGTGGATGGATGCCTTGCCAGTTATACGCTTGTATAGATTGGTGAACCGCTTGGCTTAAAGCCTCTAGCAATTCACGCCCTATCGAGCCGTCTAGCACTGCGGCATCCATGTCGAGCAAGCAGCTGGTTTGCACAATGCACATGGCAATTGCAGGCGCAGCGCCAGCAATCCACGCTAGGCTGTGCGCTTGCCATGGTGCTTGCAGTGCCCGTGCGTCGGCGTGTGCTTGGGGGGCTAAGCCTGCCAGTTCATAGAGATGTTCTAGTTGCATCAACGATGCAGCGCTAAGCAGTTGCGCCGGGCTGGCAGCGCTGGGCATGCTGGCGGCCAAAGGCATCGAGCCAATAGCGCCTGCATTGCCGTGCAAGCCAAGGCGCAGATGGCTGTCAATGACCAAACCACCGCCAATGAAGGTGTCAATAAAAATATACAAAAAACTCGGCACACTGCGGCCATGCCCAGCTACCAGCTCGGCCACGCAGGCCGCTGCGGTGTCTTTCACCACCCGCACGGGCAAAGCAGTCATGTCAGCGATGCGCTCTTGGATATTGACGGTGCTCCAACGCTGGGTGCGTGCTGCATCCACTCCCAAAAGGTCTTGCCAGCCGTCCAATGACAGCGGGGCAGCTACCCCAATGCCATAAACTCGCTTGCTGTGCTGAGGGCTCAAACCAGAGGGCAAACTGGCCAGTTGCGCTTGAATATGGGCAAACAAGGTTTCGGGTTCAGGGAAATCATAGGCCAAGCTAGCCCGTGCCCGCACAGCTCCGGTGAAGTCCAAGAGCAGACAGTCGCAGCTGCGCCGTCCGATTTTGATGCCAATTGAAAACGCACCATCGGGGTTGAGGGCAATCGGCACGGACGGTTGCCCCACTTTGCCGCGCACCGGCTCGCGCCGCATGACCAAATCGTCTGCGATGAGTTTGTCAATGATCAAAGAGACGGTTTGGGTGCTCAAATGCGTGAGCCGCGCCAAGTCTGCTTTGGGCTGGGCACCGTGCAAACGAATGGCGTGTAATACCACCCGCTCATTGAACTGGCGCATGCCTGTGTGGTTAGAGCCGCGTGGTTTGAAATGCAGGGTGTCTGCTGGTTCGCTGGGCTCTTCTATAGGCGCAGATGCGGTGTGCAGCATAGCCTCAAGCACGCAAGGCTTGTGCGATCACGCCTTTGGCAAATATGAAGTTGGCATAGGGCTGCAACTCCCCCGTTTGGATGATGGCATAGGCATTTTTAGTGGCTTCATAAAAGGCGAATCGCTCTAAGCCTTGCACTGCCATGCTGGGGTATTGCGCACACACTAAGTCCATCACCTCTTGCTGCACCGCAGATAGATACCCCTGCGCCGTGTTACCTACCTGCATGCATTGCACAGGCAGCTCGCCCACAGTGCCCAGCGGCAAGACCGAAAGCACCGCTTGCGCCGCCCGCACAATGGAGATGCCGGGCATCCGAATCACAGGGCAGGGCACAGGCCGATTGGCGCTTGCCAATTGCATGGCGGTGAAGTTGGCATCTGCTATCACGATGGTGTTGCCATGGCCCATTTCGCACAGGATGCGCAATAAATCAGGGCTGAGCAGGGGGTCTATATTCTTAAGCATGGGCTTCTTGTGGGATTTCTTCAGTTGGCATAGCACCTGTCATCACGGCCACCGTGTCGCTCATGCTGATAGCACGCGGGTTGAGCACAGCGGCACGTTTGCCCAAACGCTGCACATGGATGCGGTCTGCAATTTCAAATACATGGGGCATGTTGTGGCTGATTAAGATGACGGGTAGGCCTTTGTCGCGCACACGGCGAATCAGGCCTAGCACCATGTTACCTTCTTTCACGCCCAAGGCTGCGGTGGGTTCGTCCATGATCACCACATGCTTGGCAAAGGCCGCGCTGCGTGCCACCGCCACACCTTGGCGTTGTCCGCCAGACAGGGTCTCGACGGCTTGGTTCATGGAGCGCAGGCCTATTTTCAGGTCAGCCATGTGCGTAGTTGCTTCTGTGAGCATGCTTTTTTTGTCAATCAAACGAAAGAATGCGCCTAGAAATCCAGGGCGCAGAATCTCGCGGCCTAAAAATAAATTTTCCGCTATCGTCATGGCAGGTGCCACGGCTAAATCTTGGTACATGGTTTCAATGCCGTGGTGTCGGGCATCGATGGGGGATTTGAAGTGCACGGGCTTGCCGTCAAGCTCCATCGTGCCACTGTCTGGCACAGTAGCGCCCGATAGCGCTTTGATCAACGACGATTTGCCTGCGCCATTGTCACCAATCACGGCCAAAATTTCTCCAGCACGCAGCTCAAAGTCGGTGCCATCCAGCGCGGTCACTTGGCCATAGCGCTTGACCAATTGCGTGGCCTTGAAAATAACAGGAGACGTAGCCATCAGCGTGCTCCCTTGCGTGACATTTGGTCAGCCGCTACCGCCAAAATGACCAAGATACCAGTGACCAAGGTTTGGTACACCGAGGCCACGCCCATGAGGGTCAGGCCGTTGCGAAACACACCCACAATCACTGCGCCTACCAACGAGCCAAGCAAAATACCACGCCCTCCAAAGAGTGACGTGCCGCCAAGCACCACCGCGGTGATGGCGTCTAAATTTTCGGTTTGTCCAGCTTGAGGATCGCCCACACCTGTGCGAGAGACTGATAGTATGGCGGCAATGCCATAAAAAAGCCCTGCCAATGTGTAAACACCAATGAGCACTTTGTCGACAGAGATACCTGTGAGCCGAGCAGCCTCGGGGTTGTTGCCTACAGCGTAGATGTGACGACCAGGCGCGGTGTCGGCGAGGGCACGCCATACCAGCGCATACAAGCAGATCATGACACAAGTGCCCCAAGCCACTTGTGTGCCGCCAATGCCAAAGGTTTGGCCTAAAAAGGTGAGTGCAGGCGGCAAATCGTTCACAGTCTGCGCTTCTGAATAAATTTGGGTCACGGCAAAGGCGATGTTCATGGTGCCTAGCGTGACGATGAAAGCCGGAAGCTTGAATTTGGTGACCAACAGGCCATTGAGTAGCCCAAAAGCGCAGGTAGCAGCCACGCCGCAGAGCATTGCCAGGGCAGGCGACAAACCCAGTTCGGTGGCAAACTTGGTCATCACAATGCCGCCAAGCGCCATCACCATGCCGCATGACAAGTCGATGCCCGCCGTCAAGATGATGAGCGTTTGGCCAATGGCCAGTACGCCCACCACCATGACTTGTTGCAATACCAGGGAGAAGTTTTCTCCGGTTAAAAAGCGGTCAGTTTGGCTTGCAAAAAAGGTGCAGGCCAGCATAAGCGCAAGCCATGGCCCCAAAGCTGTCCACGGAATGCTTTTCTTTGGGGTCATGCTGTGCTCACTTGCTTAGTGCTTGCGCTGAATTAAACCTTGCCCCAGCACAATGCAGTGCCGGTTTTCACGTCTTTGCTGTCCACGCCTTTGATGGCTTTGTTGGCGATCAGGGTCACACCTGTGTCCACATAGCCGCTGGCTTTTTTGCCTGACTTGGCATATTCAACACCTGCAGCCACACCCATTGCCGCCATTTTGAGCGGGTACTGTTGCGAGGTCGCTGCAATCACGCCTTTGGACACGTCTTTGACACCGGCGCAGCCGCCGTCTACCGACACAATGACGACGCCTTTTTCTTTGCCTGCTTTCTTCAAAGCGTTGTAAGCGCCTGCAGCCGCTGGCTCATTGATGGTGTAGACCACGTTGATGTCAGGGTTCTTTTGCAGGCAGTTTTCCATGGCGGTTTGGCCTTTGGCTTGGTTGCCATCGGTGTCGCCAGCGCAGACGGTTTCTGCGGTTTTGGACAGGTCGTTGGATTTGGCATCGTTAGCAGCCAGTCCAAAGCCCTTCATAAAGCCGTTGTGGCGCTGCGCACCCACGGGGTGGCCAGGAAACAAGTCAAGCATGGCGATTTTGGCGGGCGCAGTGCCCAGTGCAGCCTTGGCATATTGGCCAATCAAAATGCCGGCTTGGTAGTTGTCGGTGGCAAACAATGCATCTGCGCCTTCAAATGGGCTATCCAGTGCAATCACTTGCACGCCCTTGGCTTGTGCTTTTTTCACAGCAGGAATGATGGCATCACCGGTGGAGGTGATCAGAATGGTTTTCACACCAGCAGCGGTCATGTTTTCAATGGCGGCAATTTGCGAGGCGGTGTCCCCGTCTTTTTTGCCTGAAGCCGTCATGAGCTTGGCACCCATTTTTTTGGCTTCAGCCTGCGCACCTTCTTTCATTTTGACAAAGAAGGGGTTGGTTTCGGTTTTGGTGATCAATCCGATCACAGGCTGGTTTTGTGCCATGGCAGAGCTGGCAGCGAAGGCCAGGCCTGCTAAAACGATTGTGGTTTTCAGTTGAAAGCGCATAAATGTCTCCAATGGTTAAAGTGAATTTTGAACAACCCATGCGGCAGGTTGTTTGTAGCAAGTATCCTCATTTTTAATTAATAAAGCAATGAGATTTATTAATGGTTTTCCCTGATTGAGAAGATCCTGATTGAGGGTTTAATCAAGCCTTAGACACTCTACAAAGTTTGAATATGACACGGATTGCAAGTTATGGGGAAGCTTTGGTGGACATGATTCCTGAGGCCCCAGTTGGTCAAATGTCTGCTGCGCGTTACACCGCCTGTCTCGGGGGGTCAATATTCAACTTTACTCTTGCCATAAGCCTTCAAGGCGTAGCGTGTACTTACATCAATCCGCTATCTTCAGACCATTTTGGGCGACAATTCTCCGCAAAATTAGATGCCAGTGGTGGCCGAATAGGCAGTGCGGCAGTTGCCGCTGCCACCGCCTTGGCCATGGTGGAGCTAGGCACACTGGGCAATAGCTACCAATTTTACCGCGAAGGCGTGGCAGACCGTGCCATCACGGCGGCGCAAGCATTGGCGGCAATTCCCGCAGCGTCCGAACTTTTACACACGGGCTGTTTGACGCTGTTACCAGCCGATTGGCCGCAAACGCAAACCTTGCTCGATTCGGCCAAAGCCAAGGGCTTGCTGCTTTCGGTCGATGCCAATTTGCGCCCAGCGGCTTGCGCTGATGTGGCGGCCTACCGCCAATGCGTATGGCAGGCTATAGCCCGAGCTGATGTTGTCAAATGCAGCGACGAAGATTTGGCTGTGTTGGGAATGGGCGGGTTATCGCCTGTAGACTGTGCACAGCAGATTTTTGCAAACAACTCCGTTCGCCTGCTGGCGATTACCTGTGGAGCGCAGGGAGCCTATTTGTATACACGGACGGCGCACAGCTACAGCGCTGTGCCAGTGGGCTTAAAAGTTCATGACACGGTGGGCGCAGGTGACTGTTTTTATGCGGCCATGCTGGCTTGGCTGGCACGCCAATCGGTCTTAAGCGCTGCATTTTTAGACGGGCTCAGTACACTCAAGTTACAGGAATGCGTGGAGCACGCAGTGCAGGCGGCGGGCATCAGTGTAGTGCGCGCGGGCTGCGATCCCGCTACGTGGGATGAAACACGTGATGGACTCATGGGCTGACGCAAGCGCAAGCGGAACATTGCCGAAGGCGATAATACTGCCATGCATACTACCGCTCTTGTTTTATTTTCTGGAGGCCAAGACTCCACCGCTTGCCTGGCTTGGGCGCTAGAGCGCTACGCGCGGGTAGAAACACTGGGTTTTGACTATGGCCAGCGCCACAGTGTGGAGTTGCAGGCGCGCGTGCATGTGCTGCGCGAGCTGCGCGCAGCCTTTCCGCATTGGGCTGAGCACCTG
>JANOYR010000243.1:0-1595 GCA_031428975.1 Polaromonas sp.
GATGCCGTGCCCTAAATTAAAAATATGAGCAGGGGCACGAACAGGAATAAGGGCACTGGCCGTGCCTTGTGCCGTCTTATCCACAATCGCAGGAGGGCCAAAGCTGTGCAGCACCTTGGCCACTTCGGCCTCAATGGCCGCAGGCGGGGCAAACAAAACATTGGGGTCAATGTTGCCTTGCAGGGCATGGCTGTCGCCTAAGAGTGCGCGTGCCTTGGCCAAATTGACCGTCCAATCCAGTCCAATCACGTCGCAGTCTAAAGTTTTCATCTCGTCAAGCCACAACCCGCCGCCCTTGGTGAAAACGATGCGCGGCACATAATGGCCATCGGCATCGGTGCGCTTGAGCTGGGCCAGCACGCGCTTGGTGTAGGCCAAGCTGAATGCTTGAAACGCGCCGTCAGCCAACACGCCGCCCCAGCTGTCAAACACCATCACGGCCTGCGCACCCGCGTCGATTTGCGCATTGAGGTATTGCGCCACCGAGTCGGCATTGATGGCCAGCATGCGGTGCATCAGGTCTGGGCGGGCATACATAAAGCTTTTGACATGGCGGTAGTCGTCGCTGCCCTTGCCTTCGACCATGTAGCAAGCCAGCGTCCAAGGGCTGCCAGAAAAGCCGATTAAGGGCACTCTGCCCTTGCCGTTGACGCTGAGGGCTTTGCGGATGCTCGATACCGCGTCAAAAACGTATTGCAGCTTGTGCATGTCGGGCACTTCTAGCGCGTTGACGGCCGCTTCGTCGCGCACATGGCGCGCAAAGCGCGGGCCCTCGCCCACCTCAAAGCTCAGGCCTAGGCCCATGGCATCGGGCACAGTGAGGATGTCGCTGAACAAAATAGCGGCATCCAGCGGGTAGCGCTCTAGCGGCTGCAGGGTCACTTCGGTGGCAAAGTCGCGGTTGGTGGCCAAGCCCATGAAGCTGCCTGCTTTGGCCCGCGTGGCGCAGTATTCAGGCAAATAGCGCCCCGCTTGGCGCATGAGCCAGACGGGGGTGTGGGGCGTGGCTTGGCGGGTGCAAGCGTGTAGGAATGTGGGGTTTTCTAGGTGGTTAAATTGCATGCCTTGATTATCGGGCTTCTTTCTGCGCTTGGTTTGCTGTGGAGAATCCGGCATTGGGGGGGGTGCTTGACTTTCGAAACTGCTTGTTCTTGTGCGCCCGATCAGCGTTTGGGCGCTCCCGCCGCTCCCTCATGGCGGGGATACCGCAAATCGGTCGGACGGGAGCGCCCAAACGCTGATCGGGCTATGCTCGCATTGAGGTTTTAATACCGGAATCAACCGCTTTTAGTGCTTTATTTACTATGAGTTTAGTAGCGAGATATGGCATTTTTACGGTGACATCTGCACTTTTCTTCGCCGAATAAAAGAACAGTTGTCACGGTCAATACGTCATAGTGCGCTATATATTTAGCAGCAAAAACAGTGCAAACCACAGCTAATTGGGTATTAAAACCCAAGCGCGAGCATAGCCTGTGCAGCGTTTTGGCTCTGCCGTCCGACCGATTTGGGGTATGCCCGCCCGGAGGGGGCGGCGGCCGAGCCAAAACGCGGCACCCGCGCCTCCCAGCAAGCAGTTTCAAAAGCTGAACAAT
>JANOYR010000244.1:0-28425 GCA_031428975.1 Polaromonas sp.
CGGCCCTAGCGGCCTGCTACATGGGGCGTTGCCCCATGCCCCAATAGCCGATCTTTGCCAGTCTGATGCGCTGTACACTCTCACAGTTGTGACATTTCTACTTTGGGCTGAGGTGTGACATTTCTACTTTGCACTGACACCCCCAAATCTGCCCAGCAGAAGCGCGATAATTAGCAGTCTAGTCATTCACCCGTATCAATTCTCGCCATGTCCCACCAAAAAATCCTCATCCTCGATTTCGGCTCACAGGTCACCCAGCTGATTGCCCGCCGCGTGCGCGAGGCGCATGTGTTTTGCGAGGTGCATCCTTGTGATGTGAGCGACGAGTGGGTCAAAGCCTATGCGGCAGACGGTAATCTTAAAGGCGTGATCTTGTCTGGCAGCCACGCCAGCGTGTACGAAGCCGAGACCGACAAAGCCCCGCAAGCCGTGTTTGGGCTGGGCGTGCCGGTTTTGGGCATTTGCTACGGCATGCAAACCATGGCGCAGCAGCTTGGCGGCAAGGTGGAGGCGGGTAAAACCCGCGAATTTGGCTCTGCGCAAATCCGCGCCCGTGGCCACACCGCGCTGCTCGATGGCATCGCAGACCACACCACGGCTGACGGCCACGGCATGCTCGATGTGTGGATGAGCCACGGCGACAAAGTCATTGAGATGCCGCCCGGCTTTAAGCTGATGGCCTCTAACGATGCCTGCCCCATTGCGGGCATGGCCGACGAAGCGCGCAAGTTCTACGCTGTGCAGTTTCACCCCGAGGTGACGCACACCGTCAAAGGCCAGCAAATGCTAGAGCGCTTTGTGCTGCAAATCTGCGGCACAAAGGCTGATTGGATCATGGGCGACTATATAACAGAGGCTGTGGCGCGAATACGCGAGCAAGTGGGTACTGAAGAGGTGATTCTTGGCCTGTCTGGCGGGGTGGATTCATCGGTGGCCGCCGCGCTGATTCACCGCGCCATTGGCGACCAGCTCACCTGCGTGTTTGTGGATCACGGTTTGCTACGCCTCAATGAGGGTGACATGGTGATGGACATGTTTGTGGGCAAACTCAAAGCCAAAGTGATTCGGGCCGATGCCAGTGCGCAGTTTCTCGGGCATCTTGCTGGCGTGAGCGAACCAGAGGCGAAACGCAAAATCATTGGCCGCGAGTTTGTAGAGGTATTTAAGGCTGAAGCTGGCAAATTAGTTGCCTCTGGTGCCAGCAAAAACGGCGCAGAATCAGGAGTTCGCGCCGTCGAAGGCGCGAAGTGGCTCGCCCAAGGCACCATTTACCCCGATGTGATCGAGTCTGGTGGTGCAAAAAACAAAAAAGCCGTTGTCATCAAAAGCCACCACAACGTGGGCGGCTTGCCCGAGCAGCTGGGCCTAAAACTCTTAGAGCCACTGCGCGAACTCTTCAAAGACGAAGTGCGCGAACTGGGCGTGGCGCTGGGCTTGCCCGCCGACATGGTCTACCGCCACCCCTTTCCAGGCCCAGGCCTTGGCGTGCGCATCTTGGGTGAAGTTAAAAAAGAATACGCCGATTTGCTGCGCCGCGCGGATGCCATCTTTATTGAAGAACTGCGCAATTTCCCCTACACACCCGCTGCAGGCGAGAGCGTCAACCCACGCCACCCCAAAAAGACGTGGTACGACGCCACCAGCCAAGCCTTCACCGTATTTCTGCCCGTGAAATCCGTAGGCGTAATGGGCGATGGCCGCACCTACGACTACGTAGTCGCCCTGCGCGCCGTGCAAACCAGTGACTTCATGACCGCAGACTGGGCAGAGCTGCCGTATGCGCTACTCAAAAAAGTCAGCAGCCGAATTATTAATGAGGTGCGCGGGATTAATCGGGTGACGTATGACGTGTCGAGTAAGCCGCCTGCGACTATTGAGTGGGAGTGAGAGTTTCCTGAAAGCCTTTATAAATCAACAATTTAGCGAAGTACGGAAATCCCGTACAATTGGGCTGTGCGTACTGTCATAGAAACTCCAACCTTCCAAAAGCAAGCCGACAAGTTGTGGACGCAGGACGAGCGGTTGGCCTTCATCGATTGGATTGCAGAAAACCCACTGGCGGGTGATGTGATCCCCGGCGCGGATGGTGCGCGCAAGGTTCGTTGGAGCCGTGGTGGATCAGGCAAGTCTGGCGGTGCGCGGGTGATTTATTTCAACTTGACTGAGCAGGAAGTGTTGTTGCTGATCGCGGCGTATGCCAAAACCGACCGAGTCAACATGCTTGCAGCAGAAATTAAAAAGGCGGTGTGACATGAGCATCAAGAAGATCAACATTGACAAGATGGCGGCGGCCATTGAAGCAGATGCTGGCGAGTTATTGCCTGATCTACGTTTGGCGCTTGCTGAAGCGAAAGCTGGACTAGGCCGCGCGACCACGCCTGAACAAATTCTGGTCCGACAGGCGCGTGAAAAATCTGGTCTCACACAAGCCGCGTTTGCAGAGCGCATCGTAACGCCCGTGGCGACATTACGCGACTGGGAGCAGGGTAGATTTGCTCCGCCGGGCGGTGTTGTGTGCCTGCTGCGCCTCATCGTCAAGCACCCCGAGTTGTCGCAGGAACTCAGCGTTGCTTGAACTTGGTAAATGAGATTTCGCAGACGGTGTCTGCGTATTCAGCGTTCAAATTCAAGATAGCTCGCCCAAGAGCTATGTAGGTTACTCCAATGTGCGTTCTTTAAATATGGTTTTGCCAAAAACCAGCAAAGCAATATCACCGATAAAGAGCTGAAAGCATTGAAGCTGTTGGCTGCCAAGCTGCTTGCTTACGACAGCCGTGCGCTGGCTATTGCCATAACGGCGCAAGAACTATACGAAATACAAGGGGTTGATGATGAGTCATGACAAATTGCTAGACGTTTTGCACGGCACTGCCGCAGGTTTGCACCAAGCTGGCGTAATGGATTTAATCACCATGCGCGAGTTTGACGCATTGTGTCTGCCGCCCGTGCAGGACTACAACGCCGATCAAATCAAAGAGATTCGGTTGCGTTTTAAAGCCAGCCAAGCCGTGTTTGCAGCGTATTTGAACACCAGTCCGTCCACCATTCAGCAGTGGGAGCGTGGCCAAAAGCATCCAAATGGTATGGCTTTAAAGCTGCTGAGTTTGGTTGATAGCAAGGGTTTGCAGGCTCTCGCTTAGTCGGACCTCAAATTTTTCACGCCTGAATACTCCGACCGTCCAGACCTTGTCGGCCAAATCTCGCTCGCCCTAAATTCTTTGACTAATGTCATACGAGGGCAGCTTGCGAAGCTGCAAACAAGCTATAGGCAATATTTCTGCGGCAAATCAACCCACCACATACCCCGCTTTTTGCAAGCTAGTGGCATTCAACCCCAGCGCCTGCAAAGCTGGCGCTAGCTGCTTACAGTGCATGATCTCCAACATATCCAAATCATCTGGTGCAGGCAGCCAAGCATGGCGCACGCGGGCATCTTGCGCTCGGGCTAGCATGTCTGCCAGCGCCCATGCGGGGTGCAGGCGGTCTGCGCCTTGCGCGGTGCGCTCTGTGCCGGGGCGCACCTTGGCATACCATGCAGCGGTGCGGGTGGTGAGGGCAAAGCCGGGCAGGGCATGCAGGCTGCTGCCGCTGGGCACGGCAATGTCGATCACGCTGGGGATTTGCGTTGTCCAGCCTGCTTCTCTTAAAACATCCATACCCACTTTCACCGCTAGTGGATAGGCTCTGCGCAATGCGTTTTCTGGGTTGGCTTGGTGTCGCAGCAGATTCATATGCACATCAGATCTGCCGCCCAGCGACTGCACCAAGCCCGCTTTGCGCCAGCTTGCCAGATAGCTCGAACAGATACCGGATTTCCAGCCAAATAGCACGGCCAGATCGCCGCCAGTGAAAACCTCTGGCAGGGAAGCTAAGCGCTGGATGGCACTGGTGTAGCCTTGCTTATGTGTTTGGGGGGCTTGGCTCATGCTACTGCGCTCAATCATTTGGGTTTGCTGCGCTCAGCTCGCTTTGTAGCGCTTGCATAATCTGTATGCCATTTTGAAGCTGCCCAGCGGCCAGCGCCACCATCTGCGCTGCATCTTGCAGTGAAAGCGGCCACACGCGAGGCAGCCAGCGCTTCATGTCGGCAGCAATCCAAGCTGCTGCACCTGGTGCTTGTAATTCCTGCAGGCGCAAAGCGGCATTTGCTAACCAAACTTGGGCTGTGTCTAGCATTTGGCCGCTTGCTGCGGGATAAATGGCCAGTCTGGTTCGCAAGGCTGGCATGCCGGGCGCAGCCACGGCTTTATCGCGCAGCCACCACAGGTCAAACACATCACGCGGCTTGATGCGTGCCCGTGCTCCCAGTGCATACACTTTGTCTGCAAAAATCTCCTCCAGCGTGAGGGTGGGCACAAAGGCTTGCCCAGCCGCAGACCGCACGGCAGAGACTTTGAGCGCCAAGCCTTTGAGCGCACTGGCCTGCGCCTGCCAAAGCTCCACTTTTACTTTGGCGCTGCCCAGCACCTGTGCGCCGCTGAGCGTGACGTAAAACATATGCGGATTGCGTGCATCTTTACTCGGCAACACGCTCACGCTCAAATCTGCTGCTAAATCGGGCGGTAAGCGCAGCTTGCTGCGCACTTGCTTGACCAGCCCTGTTAGAGACAAGCCCCCGCGCACCAAAAAATCTAAATCTTCGCTAAACCTTGCCGAGCCATAAGCCAAGTGCAGCGATGTGCCCCCTTGAAACGCCAAATCCCCCGGCTCCCAGCGGCGGGCATCCATCAGCGCAGCAAGCGTAGCCGTTTGCAGCATAGCGCGCAAAAAATGCTGTTCTTGCGCAGAAAGGAGTCGTTTTTTTGGATGCATATATAATCATTATAAGTATTAAATTATACATTTAACTGATATATTTTATCCTGCCTTTATCGTTTATCAGGTACCGGATTAGAAGAGTCAAGCCTCGCAGTACCTGTTACGCTAAGGCTTGCAGCACACCCAGCCCAGGAGCCAAACATGACGCCAAAAAACCACCGAATCGCCATCGTATTTCCCGCTGACGCACACGCGCTGGCCAACACGCGGGTGGAGGACACGCGCTTGGCGGGTATTGCGCAGGCGCTGGTCAGCGCGGGGGTGCAGGTGGTCAGTGCGCCATTTTGTGACGCGATTGCCAGCGACACGCAAGCGCGGCTAGCCGGGGTGGATTTGGCGCTGGTGTGGTTTAACCCGTTTGAGGCGGGGCAAGACCGGTCGCGCTTGAATGCGGTGCTTAGAGCCGCTGCCGCTCAGGGCGTGGTGATAAGCGCACACCCTGACGTGATTGACAAAATAGGCACTAAAGAGGTGCTCTACCAAACGCGGCACATGCCTTGGGGCAGTGACACGCAGCGCTACGCCAGCATGGACGCGATGCGGGTAGGGCTGCCCGAGGCGCTGCTGCGCGGGCCGCGTGTGCTCAAGCAGATGCGGGGCCAAAGCGGCGATGGGATTTGGAAGGCGCGGTTATTGCACCATTCGCAAGATGGGGCTTCTGCAAATACCGCACTTTTGGCCGTGCAGCATGCGGCGCGTGGCAGTGTGGAGCAGCGCATGGCTTTAGACGACTTTGCTGCTTTGTGCCAGCCGTATTTTGCGCATGCGGGTGCCATGATTGACCAAGCGTTTCAGCCTCGGCTGAACGAGGGCATGATTCGCTGCTATGTGGTGGGTGGTCAGGTGGCGGGTTTTGGCGAGCAGTTGGTCAATGCCCTGTATCCTGCTGGCGAGGGGCAGCCCAGCAGCGCAGCGCCGCAGCCCGGGCCCAGGCTGTATTTTTCAGCCGATCGCCCAGACTTTCAGCGCCTAAAAAGCCAGCTTGAGCGCGATTGGATTCCGCAAATGTGCGAGGTGCTTGGCCTCCAAATCGCTGATTTGCCCATTTTGTGGGATGCCGATTTTTTATTGGGTACAAAGACCAGTGCTGGGCAAGACAGCTATGTGTTGTGCGAGATCAATGCCAGCTCGGTCTACCCCTTTCCGCCGTCTGCATTGCCAGTGTTGGTGAGCGAGGCGCTGAGCCGATGCCGCGTTCGATAGTTTGGTGCATTGACAACACATCTTGCCAGATCGTCTACAGGCGGTGCAAGTTTAAGCCCAAGCTCAAGCTACATTCGTAGTAAAATTTTGACATTACTTTGGAGCACCCCATGGGAATGCCAGTTCGCATTGAAGACAATTTGTATGACCAAGCCAAGGCCGCCGCTGGGGCGGAATTTCGCACCATTGCTGGTCAAATAGAGTTTTGGGCCAAGGTGGGCAAGGCGGCGCTTGACAACCCAGATTTGCCAGTTGATTTTGTACGCGACTTGCTGGTGGCGCGTGCGGAGCCTCGGCCTGCTATGACGGAGTTTGCCGTGGGTCAGCATCGCCGTTGATTAACTGTACACAGGCATGACGCTTCGTATTCTTCAGGCCAACGCCTTTGTGCGCGCCTACAAGCGCCTGCACAGCCAGCAAAAAGACGCTGTCGATACTGCTGTATTGCGCATCGCCGAAGCGCCGGAGCTAGGGGAGGCCAAAAAGGGTGATTTGCAGGGGGTGTATGTCTACAAATTTGAGTGTGTGCGCCAGCAGTTTCTGTTGGCCTACGAATTTGATCCTCAAACCTGTGTTTTACTGCTTGTGGGGACACACGAGAATTTTTACCGGGCTTTGAAGCGCTGAGCCTGTGCTGTCTTGGGTCGGCTTCGGTTCTGGGCTACGATTGGCTAATCCTGTGATGGGTCATCCAACAGCGCAATTCAATATGTACCTGCCCCCCCATTTCAAAGCCAAAGACCTTGCCCATGCCGCGCAAATTGTGCGGGAGCATCCATTTGCTTCGTTGATTTCTAACGACGACACGGGACTGCCATTTGTCTCGCACATTCCACTGCATTTGCTTGAAACCCCGCCCAGTTATACAGAGACTGACGCAGAGGCCGAGACTGGCACTTCCCGTACACCAGCCAATTGGACGATTTTGGGGCATGTGGCCAAGCCTAATCCGCATTGGCGGTATTTGGCGGAGCGGCCGCAGGCGGTGGTGACATTTATGGGGCCACAGGCTTACATGTCGCCCAGTGTGTACCCCGATTTGGTGCGCGTGCCCACCTGGAGTTACTTGGCGGTGCATTGCGTGGTACGGGCAACTTTGATTGAGGCGCCTGATGCAAAAGACCGGTTGCTCAAGCAACTGATTGGCGACCACGAGCCAGCCTACGCGGCGCAGTGGGTGGCGCTGGGTGAGGAATACCAGCACAAAATGCTGGCTGGCATTGTGGGGTTTTCATTGGCGGTCGAGCGCATGGAGTGCAAAATCAAGGTCAACCAACATCGGCCCGAATCCCATGGGAAAATGCACGCGGTCTATGCCGCAGGCAACGACAACGAGCGGGCGTTGGCCCATTGGATGGTCGGGCTGGGCATGGTCAATTCGCACGAGGAGAAAAATCTATGAGAATCATTTTTGGGGTGTTGAGCCTGTTGATTGGCTTAGGCCTCGTCAGCTATTTGAGTAAAAAACAAGTGTCTAGCATCAACGAGATCAAAGTGCCCGGAGTGCCCACGGTGTCGGTCGATCCCAATGCTAGCGTGCAACAACAAAGCCAGCAAATTCAAAACCAAGTGAAATCTGCGGTTGAAGGCGCTCTGAGCCAGCCACGCGCTATGCCAGATGACAAGCCTTGAGCCCACGCCAGCCAGTTTTTTAGAAGCCGCCTTGCTGCAAGCCCAGCTTGCGTTTGACGCGGGCGAGGTGCCGGTGGGCGCGGTGGTGGTCAAGGAGGGCAGGGTGGTTGCGGTGGGGCACAATTCCCCGATTACCGATTGCGACCCTACAGCCCACGCCGAGATGAACGCGCTGCGTGCTGCGGCCAAGGCGCTGGGCAACTACCGGCTCGATGGCTGCGACGTGTATGTGACGCTGGAACCCTGCGCCATGTGCGCCGCAGCCCTATTGCACGCGCGGGTGCGCCGCGTGGTGTATGCGCTGCCCGAGGCTAAAACAGGGGCAGCAGGTTCGGTGCTCAACCTTTTTGCCATGCCACAATTGAACCACCACAGCGAGGCCATAAACGCTACTGAATTAGGAGCAAACTATGACCATATCACCGCGACATCGGCTAAAATTCTTCAAAATTTCTTCCAAACCAAGCGATTGCAGCAACAAGAGGCCAAAAAAATGAACCATCCCCTGCGCGACGACGCGGTGCGCACCCCTGATGCGCGGTTTGAGGGGTTGCCAGACTACCCTTGGATACCGCATTATCTAAGTGATTTGCCCGCCTTGAATGGCCTGCGACTGCACTATTTAGACGAAGGCGCTGGCGTCGCATCAGCCGAGGGCGTTGCGCCAAACGCCCAACAAACCACCTACCTTTGCCTGCATGGCAACCCAGCGTGGAGCTATCTTTACCGCAAAATGGTTCCGTTTTTTTTGGCCAACGGTGCGAGGGTGGTAGCGCCCGATTTGATCGGTTTTGGCAAATCTGACAAACCCAAAAAAGTGCTGGACCACAGCTTTTCGTGGCACCGCCAGATACTGCTGGAGCTGGTAGAGCGCTTGAACCTGAAAAATGTGGTGCTGGTGGTGCAAGACTGGGGCGGTTTGCTTGGCCTCACCCTGCCCATGGCCGCCTCCAAGCGCTACAAAGGCCTGCTGGTGATGAACACCATGCTGGCCACCGGAGACGTGCCGCTAAGCGCGGGCTTTGTGGCCTGGCGCGACATGTGCTCCAAAAACCCAGATTTTGATGTGGCCAAACTGTTTTCTCGGGGCAACCCCCACATGCGCCCAGAAGAATGCGCTGCCTACAACGCCCCTTTTCCAGACGCTGGCCACCGCGCCGCGCTGCGTGCCTTCCCGCCCATGGTGCCCGCCCGCCCAGACGCAGACGGCGCACACACCAGCCGTTTAGCCCGCAATTTTTGGAAAAACGATTGGCATGGCAGCAGCTTTATGGCCATTGGCCAACAAGACCCTGTGCTGGGGGAGGCGGTGATGCGCGGCCTGCACAAATGCATCGCCAATTGCCCCGAGCCACTGCTGTTGCAAAAAGCAGGGCATTTTGTGCAAGAGCGCGGCGAAACTGTCGCCACCCAAGCCGTGGAATACTTTGGAAAAGAATTAGGGTCAGTGGAAAAGAATTAGGGTCAGAACCTAATTAATCATCGCAGCTTGAAATTTTTTATTCAATTAATTAGGTTCTGACCCTCATTCTTTTTGGAGTTCGCCTATGGCGCAAATATATGTGGTGTCGCCTAGCGGTGCGGTGCGTGACAGGGCCGCGCTTAAGCGGGGTGTTGCGCGGCTTAAAAAGCTGGGGCACACCGTGGAACTTGACAGTGCTGCGTTGGGGCATTTTCAGCGCTTGGCGGGGGACGACGCGGCGCGGGTGGAGGCGCTGGGGCGGGCGGCAGCTAGTGGCGCAGATGTGGTCTTGACATCGCGCGGGGGCTATGGGCTGACACGGATACTGCCAGATTTGCCTTACAAGGCCATTGCCAAATCCATTGCGAAAGGCAGCAAGTGGGTGGGGTTTAGCGACTTTACCGCGCTGCAAGCGGCGCTGTGGACCAAGACGGGTGCAGTCACTTGGATGGGCCCCGCGGTAGCCGAGGACTTTGGTGGGATAGACCCAGAAATCAGTGCGCCGGATGACATCATGGAGGCCTGCTTTGACGACCTGCTGCAAGGCGTGGGTGAGGGCACGGGCTGGCGCATGTCGGCAGCTTTAGAGACTCAAGTTATTCATAAAAAAATAGCAAACAATGACGCTATGGCGGTGACATCTGCCAATTTTTCCGTAAAAAATGCGACCATTTGGGGGGGCAACCTCAATGTGCTGTGCAGTCTGGTGGGCACGCCGTATTTTCCGCAGATTAAGGGCGGCATCTTGGTGCTAGAAGATGTGGGCGAACACCCTTACCGCGTAGAGCGCCAACTCACGCAACTGCTGCATGCGGGGGTATTAGGGCAGCAAAAAGCGCTGGTATTAGGCCAGTTCACGGGATACAAGTTGATTAAAGGCTACGACCGAGGCTTTAACATGCAAAGTGTCAAGGCGCGTTTGCAAACCAAGTTGCCCAAAACGCCCATCTTAGACAATTTGCCTTTTGGCCATGTGCCTACCAAGGTGTGTTTGCCTTGGGGCGCAAGTGTGCAGCTGGATGTGCAGGGGCGGGATGCCTTGATTTTTTGGGGCGATATCTGAGCGCACTGCTAGATAATTTTGCACAGCTCAAACACCAAGGCGGGCGCCAGTGACTGGGCAATAGCGGGCACATAGACGTGCGCCGTTGTCATTGTGCCCAAGCTGGTTACCTCAAACTGCTCGCTGCCTGTGTCTGACAGCTCGATGAAGGCCACATTGCCGATTTTGCTGAAGTCGTTGCGCATTTGCATGATTTTGCCTGCGTCAAGCCGTGCGTCGTAGACCACCGCATTGGGAATGCTATTGCCCAGCGCATCGCGTGCGGCATCCACACTCCAACTGGTCTTGATCTCTAGGCGCAGGTGCTGCAGGGCTCTAAAAGCAGTTTCACGCAACGCTTCGTCCTGCGTGATCACCACCACTTTGCAGCCGTGGATGATCTGCGCAAGCTCAGCATCGACCGCTAAATCACTGGCGACTATCGCCTTTTCAGGCTCTGGCAGTGCAGGCGGAACAGGAAACGTCACGCTCACGCTCAGCGCGTCTTTTAAAACGCGCAACTGCGACTTAGCACCCATTGTGCGGGCCAGCTGACGCCACAAAAACCAGCCAACGTTTTCCCAACTTTCGCGCAGCATAGTTGCAGGGTCGATCCTTGCAAAAACCAGCAGTCGGGCACGGTTTGTTTTGGGTTCAATCTCAATGCCAAAGCCGATTTCTTGCGACAAACTGCCCGCCCAGTTCGCCAGCTCGTCGGTCAGACTGAACAAAGCCGCCGGATCGGCCAACACATGGGCAGACACCATGCCAGCACGCGCCTTGATGCCGCGCTTTGAAATCCATGCGCGGCGTTGCTCGATCATCTCGTTGACGACATCGCGCAAATCCAATAGCTCTCCCGCTTGGGGGGTGGTGTCAGCTCGAAGGTGGACAAATTTCTGGGCCACCATGGCTGCATGCTTGGCGTTTTCGATGCCCTCCATGGCAATGGCAATGCTTTGAGCGGCCTGTGGGTACAAAAGGCTGATGTTGTCGAGTTGCTCCATGACTTGGCTGAGCGTGCCGCCAATCTCTTGGCCCACTTGGGTCACCATCACCCCCCAAGGAAATTCAGGGCTAGACAGGGTGCTGTCTTTGCTTTGTCGGGAGCGTTTAAATTTTTGGGAGTGGGCAAATGTGCTGCTGTCTACTCGGTTTGGGTTGCTTTTTTTGCCAGAAACACCGCTGCCGCTGGCTAGCGACGCTTGCGCACCAGAATTGGCGGTTGCTTTGCTGGCTAAGCCGGAGTCTGCAAATTTGCGTGGCAGGTTAGGCTTGTCAGGGTGCTGGTCTAAAAACGGGTTGGCGCGGTCCGCTAGCGGGCTGGCAATTGTTTGCCAATCTTTGGGTGCTGCGCTTTTTTTCAACCAATCCAACATTCTTTTTCCTGTTCGCTAGCGGCGTATTATCGTTTGAATCCTGGGCTACTACAAGTAAACCCTTAGTTTTAAGACGGTAAATATGACCGCAGTGCTTTAGCCTAAATGGCTGCAAGCGCCTAAATCACTTTGCACAGCTCAAACACCAAAGCGGGCGCTAGCGACATGGCCAATGAAGGGGTGTGCACATGGGCGGTTGACATGCTGCCAAGTGCGGTCACATGAAATTGCTCGCTGCCAGATTCTGAAAGCTCTACAAAGGCCACTTTGCCCAGCGCGGCAAAATCGGTGCGCATTTGCATGATTTTTCCCGCATCCATGCGCCCGTCATACACCACTGCATGGGGAATGCTCTGCCCCAGCGCATCGCGCGCCGCTTCTACGCTCCAAGAGGTTTTTAAATCAAGTCGCAAGTTGCTAAGCGCCAAAAAAGCGGCCTCTCGCAAGGGCTCATCGGGCGACAGCACCACCACCCGGCAGCCATGGATGATCTGGGCAATGTCGGCATCAAGTTCTAAAGCGCCGCTGCTCACCGACTGGTCGGGCGGCGGCGCAACCGGAAACGTCACACACACCATGAGCGCATCAGCGAGCACCTGTAGCTCCGCCTGCGCACCCATGGTGCGCGCAAGCTGGTGCCATAAAAACCAGCCCACATTTTCCCAACTGCCCTCTGGCAAGCTGCTTGGCGCTACTTTGGCAAACACCCGCAGTCGTGGGCGCAAACTGTGGGTCTCTTCGTCCATGCCAAAGCCAATTTCGGTGGCAATGTTGCCCGCCCAGTTCACCAGCTCGTCAATCAGGCTAAACAAAGCCGCAGGATCGGCACTCACCCTGGCGGATAAAAGACCGGTACGCGCTTTGATTTGGTGGCGTTGCAGCCAAGCACTGCGCTGCTCAAACACCTCGCCCACTACTTCGCGCAAATCCAGCAATTCGGGGGCTTGTACTGCGGCGCCCGCTCGCAGACGGGCAAATTTTTGCGCGATCATGGAGGCACGCTTAGCGTGTTCAATGCTTTCTACCGCGCGGCCAATGCTGCCAGCGGCCAGCGGGTGCAACAGGCAAGCGTCGTGCAAATGGATCAAGGCCAAGTTCAGCGAACCCCCGATTTCTTCGCCAAAACGAGCCACCATGTCGCCCCAAGGAAATTCTTGGCGTGGCGCTGCGGTTTTGCTGTTGCCAAGTTTGGAGCGCTTAAAGCTTTTAGAACTCCCACGCCAAATGCTGTCGGTTTTTTTACCCTCACTTTTCAAACTCAGTGCAGGGCTGTCAATAAAGCCGCTGTTGAGTTTGGGGCTGCTGCGTGTGGGTTTGCGCGGTTTGATGGTGTACGAATTCAAGGCACTGTCGGTATTGCTTTGCAACGCACTTTTGTCTTTTTTCATCCACTTGAGCATCAAAATCTCCGTTGGTTTGCATCCACAAATTCTTACGCCAGCTTACAGCTGGGATGCCGATGATATAGCAAAAATAGTTAACCGATAGCTACAAATGGATACAAATTAGCTAACGCATCCCCAATGGGCTCGGGCGCGACTGAAGGCCAGGGCTTAAATCTCCGCCCCGAAACATGTCGCTGATGCGCTCTAGCTCGCGGGCGGCTACCAGCTCTCCCCGCAGTGCCGACAAAGCCACCATTAAGTCACTGCGGGCATACCAAAGCGTTTCGAGTTCTTGCGCAAACTGTAAGCGGGCGTGTAGCACTTGGTAAATGTCTTGGCCTTCTGCCCCCATGGCTTCCAGCATGGCATCGCGCACGCTGTCGATTTTGTCCTGCGCAGAGCTGGGGGTGGTGCTAGCGCCCAAGATCGAGAAAAAGCTATTTTTAATGCGCTGCGATGACCATTCCATACGATTGACTCCTTGCGCTGCTGATCGCGCTCTAAACTCCCCGACTCTCCATATCTGTAGCGCTGCAATGGCGCAAAGCTCTTTTATTAGCCTCTAAGATAGCCGACCTATGCGCCTATGGCAATCAATTTTGCAAAACTATTGCCGATGCATGGTGAATAAAACAACAATAAATTCATAGACTTGGCTTAATTTTCTCATGTGTTACATCATTTTTTGTTACATTTTAGTCGCCATTTTTGCGCAGACTTTGTCGCCCATATGCCCACAAACAGTCCCGTTGGGGTGACAATCCAAGCCAACATTTAACAACAAGGAAGACATATGCGAGTCATGGCTTGGGCAAAGCGTTTGGGCGCTGCAATGGGTGTGTTGGTTCTTTTGCTGGCATTGGGTGCTTGCTTGTATGCTTGGCGCTCGCAGCCTGCGCTAGACGGCAGCATGGGCCCTTTGGGTCCAAAAGCGTCAGGCTTAAAGGCGGGGGTCAGCATTTCCCGCGATGCATCGGATGTGACCCATATCAAAGCCTTGTCAGAGCGCGATGCGGCCTGGGCCTTGGGCTACACCCATGCGCAGGAGCGCAGCTGGCAGCTTGAGTTCAACCGCAGGGTAATGCGCGGTGAGCTTTCTGAAATACTGGGGGGTGCCACGCTAGAAACCGACAAGTTGCTGCGCAGCCTAGGCGTGGTGCAAGCGGCCAAAGCGCAATTAGACAAACTCCCCGCCGAAGTACAAGACCTGTTGGCGGCCTACAGCGAGGGCATCAATGGTTTTTATGCCACCAGTTCGCAAGCTTTGCCACCCGAGTTTCATATTTTGGGCACCAAACCCGGCGGCGCATCGGGCGTGGCCTGGAGCGCGGTTGACAGCGTGGGCTGGAGCATCATGATGGCGCTCGATTTGGGCGGCAATTGGGGGGCAGAGTTTGCCCGCCTGTCAGCCGCACAAAAGCTCAGCACTGACCAGTTGTGGACGCTTTTTCCGGCCTATCCGGGCGAGGCACGCGCATCGAAGGTGGATTTTGCCAAACGCTATGCGGATTTGGGGGTGTATGCCACAGCGCCAAAAGCCACGGTTTCGCAAAAAATTGCTCCTTTATTTATAGCTAACAATGACGCTTTAGCAGCGACATCGGGCGATTTATTATCAAGGATTGGGCACTTCTTTCCGCGCCAACAATTGCAAGCTGGTGCTGCCCAGTGGTCTAGCGACTGGCTGCGCGACATGGGCGTGGTCGACGGCAAGGGCAGCAACAATTGGGTGGTGGCGGGCGGAAAATCGGTCAGCGGCAAACCACTGGTGGCCAACGACCCGCATTTGGGGCTCAGTGCGCCTGCCATTTGGTATTTTGCGCGGCTGCAAGCGCCGGGGTTGGACGCTATTGGCGCAACGCTGCCGGGGCTACCCTCGGTGATTTTGGGGCGAACCGCTGGAGTGGCTTGGGGCTTTACCAATGTAGGACCCGATGTGCAAGACCTGTATTTAGAGCAAATCAACCCCGCCAACCCCGCGCAATACCGCGTGCCATCGGCTGACGGGGCTGCCAAGTATGAAAATTTTGGCATTCGCACAGAAACCATCAAGGTCAAAGGGCAGCCCGATGCCAGCTTTACGGCCCGCAGCACGCGCCACGGCCCTGTGGTGTCGGACGCGCAGGCCAGCTACAGCGAGGTGCTGAACCAAGGCCGCTACGCACTGGCCATGCGCTGGAGCGCATTAGATGCCGACAACACCACGGTGTTGTCGGGCATGTTGGCGCAACGCGCCCAAACCGTGGAGCAGCTTTTCAAAGCCTATGAAAGCTACCACTCGCCCATGCAAAACGTGGTGGCTGCCGACACCACGGGTCGCATTCGCTACCAAGCCATCGGCAAAGCGCCGCTGCGCAGCCCAGACAACGACACCATGGGCATTGCCCCCGCCCTAGGCTGGGAGGCCAAACACGACTGGACTGGCTGGATTCCGTATGCCCAAAACCCTGCCGATGAAGGCGCAAAAGGCTGGGTATCGACCGCCAACCAGCGCATCACCCCGCCCAATTACCCGCATTTTATGGGGCAGGACTGGGCCACCCCGCAGCGCTTTGACCGCATTGAGGCACTGTTGGCCAGCCCCGGTGTGCCGGGCATGGTGGACGGCAAACACAGCAGCGCGTCGATGCAAACCATCCAAGCGGACCAAACCTCGTTGGCCGCCAAAACCCTGATCCCTGTGTTGCAAAAAACCACCTCCAACCATCCGCTGGCCGCTGATGCTCTGAAAGAAATAGCAAGCTTTGACGGTGTGATGGCGGCATCGTCCCCTAAAGCTTTGATCTTTTCAGTCTGGGCTGACGAACTGGCACGTGGCCTGATTGTGCCCAAGCTGGGGCAGGCTAAATTTGATCGGCTGTATGGCAAACGGCATTTTCGCGGCTTGGTGGAGTCGGTGATGGCGGGTTCTGACGCGGCCATAGCGCAAGACTGGTGTGCCCCCAAGGCCTGCGCAGCGCACAGCAGTGAGGCGCTTGGCCGCGCGCTAGAGCGCATCAGCGCCATGCAGGGCACCAAGGTAGCCGACTGGCAGTGGGGCCTTGCGCACCAAGCCCTGTCTACACACCGCCCGTTTGGCAATGTGCCCGCTCTAGCCAAGGTGTTTGACGTGCGCGTGCCCACCGGCGGCGACCCATGGACAGTAAATGTTGGCCAATACTGGCCCATTGAGAAAAACCAGCCCTTTGCCAACCGCCATGCCGCCAGTTTGCGTGCGGTGTATGACTTGGCAGATTTAGACAAATCGCAGTTCATATACCAAACAGGCCAAAGCGGTTTGGTCTTGTCTGGCCGTTACCGCGACATGAGCGATGAATGGGCAGCGGTGAAATACCGTGCTTTGTCGCTCAACCCAAGTGCTTTTGTGCACCAAGCCACTTTGATGCCATGATTTTGTAGGGCTTCGCAGCCGCTGCGAAGTTCTTAGCAAACCACCGATACAGAGCGCGTATTCAAATAAGCCTCTAGCGCCTCTGGCCCGCCCTCTGATCCGTAGCCTGAGTCTTTCAGGCCGCCAAACGGCATTTCTGGCCAAGCCATGGCGGGTTGGTTGATCCAGAGCATGCCTGCTTCGATGCTGCGGCTCAAGATATGGGCGTTTTTCAAGCTGGTGGTGAAGGCATAGCTGGCTAGGCCAAAGGGCAGGCGGTTGGCCTCTGCAATCGCTTCATCTAGCGTGTCAAAGCCGCGCACTGCCGACATGGGGCCAAAGGGCTCGTCGTTGAACACTTGGGCCGTAAGCGGCACGTCAACCAGCACGGTAGGGGCAAAGAAATTGCCCACATCGCCAATGCGCTTGCCGCCAGTGGCCAGCGTGGCACCCGACTCAATGGCGTTGGCAGTGAACTGCTCCATAGCGGTGACGCGGCGTGGATTGGCCAATGGGCCCATGGTGGTGCCGTCGGTCATGCCATTGCCCACCTTGAGCGCCTCAGCCGTGGCTACCATGCCTTTGACGAACGCATCTTTCACGCTGTTGTGCACCAAAAAGCGGGTGGGCGATATGCACACTTGGCCCGCGTTGCGAAACTTGGCGCTAGCGGTGGCCTTGATGGCTAAGGCAATATCGGCATCTTCGGCCACAATCACTGGCGCGTGACCGCCCAGCTCCATGGTGACACGTTTCATGTGTTGGCCAGCCATGCCAGCGAGCATTTTGCCCACAGGGGTAGAACCCGTGAAAGTAATTTTGCGCACCACTGGGTGGCTGATCAAATAACTAGAAATTTCTGACGGATTGCCATACACCAAGCCAATCACGCCTGCTGGCACGCCAGCGTCCACAAATGCACGAATCAGCTCGGCAGGGGAAGCCGGGGTTTCTTCGGGTGCTTTCACAATGATAGCGCAGCCAGTGGCCAGCGCGGAACACAGCTTGCGCACAATTTGGTTGACCGGGAAATTCCAAGGCGTAAATGCTGCGACCACGCCGACGGGGTCTTTCCAGACCTGCTGTTGCACATTGGCGGCGCGGGCAGGCACGATGCGGCCGTACACGCGGCGGCCTTCTTCGGCCAAAAAGTCAATCACTTCGCAGCTCATCATGACCTCGCCTTTGGCTTCGGCCACGGGTTTGCCTTGTTCTTGCGTCATCAAAGCGGCAATCGCGCCTGCGCGTTCGCGCAGCAACACGCCAGCAGCGCGCATGATGCGGCAGCGCTCCACCGCTGGCGTGGCACGCCATTTCGCAAAACCGTCTTGGGCGGCGGCCAGTGCTTTGTCCAGGTCGGCAATGCTGGCGTGCGCCAAGCGGCCAATTTCTTGGCCTGTGGCGGGGTTAACCACGGGCATGGTTTTGCCGTCTTGGGCATCTTGCCATTGGCCGTTGATGAGGAGTTGGACGTTGGGGTAGGTCATCTAATGGTGCTTTCTATGTGTGAGTCGCAGGGGTTTGCGCGTACCATCCTAGATTATCTTGCTTTTTGAGACACCATGCGCTGGAACGACCACTTTCACACCGAATTACCGCTTATTCAGGCTCCCATGGCGGGCGTGCAAGGCAGTGCTATGGCGATAGCCGTGTCGCAGGCGGGGGCTTTGGGCTCGCTGCCTTGCGCCATGCTCAGCCCCCAGCAGATGCAGCAAGAGTTGGCTGCCATCACCGCGCAAACACGCAAACCCTACAACGTGAATTTCTTTTGCCACGAAGAGCCAGAGCCCGACGCAGTGCGCGAAGCCGCTTGGCGCAAGCTGCTTGCGCCGTATTATCTGGAGCATGGCATTGATGCCAACAGTATTTCAGCGGGTGCAGGCCGGTTGCCTTTTTCGCACGCGCATTGCGATGTGTTGGAGGCGTTTAAGCCACCGGTGGTGAGTTTTCACTTTGGGCTGCCCAGTGCGCCTTTGCTGGCGCGGGTGCGCAGCTGGGGCAGCGCGGTGCTGGCCAGCGCCACTACTGTAGAAGAAGCGCAGTGGCTAGAAGCGCGTGGGGTGGACGCAGTGATTGCCCAAGGGCTAGAGGCGGGCGGCCATCGGGGCATGTTTTTATGCCACGAAATTTCGCGCCAGTTGGCCACTTTGCCACTTTTGGCACAAATTTTGGCGGCGGTTAAAGTGCCTGTGGTCGCTGCAGGGGGCATTGCCGATGCGCGGGGCGCGGCGGCGGCGATGGCACTGGGCGCGGCGGCGGTGCAGGTGGGCACCGCCTTTTTGCTGTGTGACGAGGCACTGACCAGCCCGCTGCACCAAGCGGCGCTCACGGGCCCCGACGCACGCCACACCGCACTCACCAATCTGTTCACCGGCAAGCCAGCACGCGGCATCGTCAACCGCGCCATGCGCGAGCTCGGTGCAACGCATCCCACCGCGCCCCAGTTTCCATTGGCCACAGCCGCCATAGCGCCCCTGCGCCAAGCGTCTGAGGCGATGGGCTTGGCCGACTTTAGCCCCCTGTGGGCGGGGCAAAACACCAGCGGCTGCAAGCGCCAGAGTGCCGCCAAAATGGCACGCGACTTGGGCGCTGGCGCTCTGGCTGGCGCACTGATGGCTCAGGGCTTGGCAAAGCAACTCCCCGCTTAATGCAGAAACCCTAGCGTTACTGGTCATCTATACAGACAACTGGCGCGTTGACACTGCATGCACCCGCGTTTAAGCCTATTTTTTGTCGCTCTCTTTTGCTTTGCTGCGTCCCATGGTTCGGCCCGCAGCGCCAGCACCATGCCCGAACGACTGGTCACTGGCAAAGTGGTGCATGTGACCGATGGCGACACCCTGTGGCTTGCAACGGCGGGTAGCCCCAATGCCATTAAAGTCCGCTTTGCAGGCATTGATGCGCCCGAGAGCTGCCAAGACTGGGGGCGCGAGGCCACGGCGGCGCTAAAAAGCCAAGCCTTGCACCAAAACGCGGTGGTCATCACCAGCGCCCGCGACAGCTATGGCCGCCTGCTTGGCCGTGTGCGCATCAACGGGCAAGACATGGGCGCTTGGATGGTGGCCAACGGCCACGCTTGGAGCCAACACTACCACCGCAGCAACGGGCCCTATGCCGCGCAAGAGCGCTCTGCCCAGCACGCCCGCCATGGCCTGTGGGCAGCGGGCAATCCGCTTGAACCCAAGCTGTTTCGCAAACAGCACGGCAGTTGTAAGCCTTAGAATGTGTGCTTGGCAGTCTGGCAAGGTATATTTATAAAAAATTTGCACAATGTCACTGTCAAATGGTCATAGTATGCTATTATTTTAATAGTAAAATTTCTTATCAAACATGCATGGGGAGTGCTTTTATGAACACGCAATCGGGTATTCGTTTTGACGGACAAGTCGCCATAGTGACGGGCGCGGGCGGTGGCTTGGGCCGCCAACACGCGCTGGCACTGGCTGCGCGGGGCGCAAAAGTGCTGGTCAACGACTTGGGCGGCACGGTCGACGGCACGCTGATAGCTGGCATGCCCGTCTCTGCTGCGCAAGCCGTGGTCAATGAAATCATCGCCGCAGGCGGGCTGGCCATGGCCAACACCGCCTCGGTCACCGACTATGCCGCTGTACAAGCCATGGTGCAAAGCGCCATTGACGCATGGGGCAGGGTAGACATTTTGGTCAACAACGCCGGCATTTTGCGCGACAAAAGCTTTGGCAAAATGGACATGGCCGACTTTAAACTGGTGGTCGACGTGCACCTGATGGGCGCCGCGCACTGCAGCCACGCCGTGTGGCCGCATATGGTGGCGCAAAAATACGGCCGCATTGTCATGACCACCAGCTCAAGTGGTTTGTATGGCAACTTTGGCCAAGCCAACTATGGCGCGGCCAAAATGGCGGTGGTGGGCCTCATGCAAACCCTGTCGATCGAGGGCGCAAAACACGGCATCCACGTCAACAGCCTAGCCCCCACCGCCGCCACCCGCATGACAGCGGGCCTGATGCCCCAAGATGTGTTGGATGCTTTGCAACCTGAATTTGTGGTGCCCGCCATGCTGGTGCTAGCCAGCCGCCAAGCGCCCAACCGCACCGTGCTCTGCGCAGGCGCAGGCAGCTTCGAGGCCGCCCACATCACCATCACCCAAGGCATGCATCTAGGCTCTGGCCCAAACACCCCCGAGCAGCTATTGGCCAACCTAGCCCAAGTGCGCGAACGCGAAGCCGAAACTGTGCCCATGAGCGGCTCGGAGCAGGGGGCGCGGGAGATTGGGCTGCGCAAGTTGGCGGTGGCTTTGGGTTGAAAGTCATGCTTCTATTTTCCCAATTTATAAATTATAAAATCCCAATTTAACGTGTAACATCTAGCAAAATAACCTCATGTAGTCACAAAGAGCGCCGCAATGGAAACTATGCAAATTCGAGAAGCTAAGGCCAGCTTTTCTGCGCTGGTAGCCATCGCAGAAAAAGGCCGTCCCACCCTCGTCAGCCGCCATGGACGACCCTGCGCCATGATTGTGCCAGTGGCTGATGGCGCTCGCCTTTATCCGCTGGAGATGCCCAACCTAGCCAACTACCTGTTGGCTCTACCCGAAGCTTTTGAGACCGAACGCGACGCCAAGCCGCTGCGGGGCTTTGATTTTGAATAACGGCTACTTACTGGACACCAGCGTGGTGTTCGTGCTGGCTCCTGGGCGCGAAGCCTTTGTGCCCACCCCTTTGCCCACCCTCTTGGGCGAATGGCTGCAAACGCACCACAAAAAACTGTACCTTCCCTCTATCGCCATTGCAGAAATGGCGCAAGGCATTGGCAAACTACGCCGCGCCGGGGGTGTTGAGCGTGCAGATCGGCTGGACCGTTGGTTAGATGGTCTGTTGGCCGTCTATGCAGACCGCATCTTGCCCCTAGACGCGCAAGCCGCTCGGCTGGCAGGACAAATATCGGATGCGGCATTGGCCCAGGGTTGCCACCCCGGTTTTGCCGATGTGGCTATAGCGGCGCTTGCGCAAAATGCGGGCCTGCTGCTGCTCACTTGCAACCTCAAGCACTTCCAACCACTGGGTGTGGCCTGTGTTGACCCGCTGGTCACACTGCCAGCGTGAGCGCAAATTGTATAAAAACACCGCTTTAGTGCGTGCCCGACGAACTGCCGTAATGCGTCGCCATGCGCTGCGCCGTCTCCCGCATTTGACTCCTTAGCGCCAGCGGCTCCAGCACCTCTACAGCATCCCCAAAGCCGCGCAGCCACCACACCAGTTGCTGCGTGAGTTGCACGCTTGCAGTCACCAATATCCAGTCGTTCGATACGTCTGATGCTTGCTCCACTATTTGGTCATCAGAAAGCGCAGTTTCGCGCAAATGCACGGCCACATCAGCGGTCATGCGCAGCTTCAACACAATGGCCTCACTGGCACTGCTCCAGCCCAGCGCGCCCGATGCAATGTACGCATCCAAGCTAAAGCCAGCGGGTGTTTTTGCAGCGTGGGTCAATTGCTTGGCCGCCTGAATGCGGTGCACCGCCAACAGCTTGATATCTGCATACGATTTAATCGTGCACACCAAATACAGCAAAAGCCCGCGCTGCACCAAGCCCAGCGGGTGAATGGGATATACATCTGGGCTGCTAGCATCGCGCTTTAGGTAAGTCAACTCACACTGCACATCGCGCAACAAAGCCTCTTGCACCACAGCCAATGCCTCGTTATTCACCGCAGGCATCAGCAGCGGCTGATTGCTAGGCAACACCCGCACTTTGGCTCGCCAATTTGACTCTACCGACGTCGCCCGCTCAGCAGCATTGGCTGCGCCAAAGCGCGGCAGCACCAAGCCCAACCGCTGCCGCGCCAGTTCAAAATAATGCTTCATTTGCGCCAATGTGCTCGCTGGCATCAAATCGCGCAAATGCTCCTCTGTCATTAAAAACGTCAGCGCCTCACTGGTCGATAAACGCGGCGTATCCAGCGGCAGCGCATCGCGCGACCACGCCCACAAATGGGCACGGCCATCGGTATCAGACTCTAAGCTCAGCCACTGCGACTGCAAATTTTCTAAATCACGCTGCACTGTACGCGCCGTAACGCTAAAGCCCGCAGCCAACAGGGCACTGTGTATGTCTGGCGTAGACAGCATTTTGGGCATGCGTGGCAGCAAACGCAGCATCTGCCATTGGCGTATTAGGGTTTCAGACATGGTGTGTTTTTATGAACGAATTACAAAAATGCATCTTAGCCTCCAATTGCGACATGAGTTGTCGCAGTGCGGGAATAAGATGCAAGCTCGTTCAACAAAAAGGAGTTTTAAACATGGGCAATCAACCCTCCCCATTAGAAAGCCTAGCCGCTTTCGCCATCAGTTTTGCAGCAGGCATTGTGAGCACCGTAGCGCTCAAAGCATATGCGGACTGGGCACAGCGTAGAGCATGCAGTGAAAAAACATGTTGATTCAACAGATCGTGCAACATCTTTCACACTCCATTTTTTCGCTTAGCCCAACTGCATGCCGCGTTAAAACCGAGCTATAAACGGTGACTAAATTATTTGATTAAGCTTACATATGACTAAGATTTGAGAAGCGATATAACTGAACCACTTGCAGATTTCCTTTTCGCAAATACTACTTAAAAAATAGGCAACTTCACCTGAGTTTATTAAAATACAAAATAAACTTACATTTGCAAAATTCATAAAAAAGCAGAAATTCCCATAAATGAAGCGGATCAAATTTAGAGCGTTTTTTGATGATTTATTCGTCAAGCCATTTCGATAATCGTTCAAACGACAAGCAGCCGCATTTGAAAATTAAAATTCATTCTGCAAATGGCTCAATTGGCAGCCGAAGCTGGTTTTGACAACTAGTTATTAGCCGCTTAAATGAGGTCAACATTACCAAAGAAAGTGCATAAAATGAACACAATAGTGTCACGCGAAGAGAGAATGAGTGAGCTTTACAAAAACTGTCAAGATAAGATTTTTCAAAGCATAATCGGTCCCTTTGGTTTATCAAAAGCAATGTTTGATGACAAAGTTGGTGGCAATGTAACTACAACACATAATTTTAAAAAGGGAATTGTTGCAACTGCGAGTGATAAGGATAGGTATGACGACTGGCAGCATCGAGATGGTATGAAATGGCAAGATCGGCGAAAACCATATGATGACGCATCAATGTCAATTAGAACAGCCAATAAAAAACCAGATGCCCCCGAGCTAGTGGATGGCTATACCGGTAAATCACTTCAAAAAAATAAGCATGCTCATTATGAGCATGTAACGCCCGTAAAGGAAATAGAGAAAGACATCGGAAGAAACTTGCGTATGACTCAAAAGGAGAGAATTGAATTAGCAAACTCTCCGGAAAATACCACATACACTGTGGATGTAATAAACACAAAGAGTGCAAGTGGAAAAGAGCCTTCAAAAAACGATAAAGATTTAATGACTTATCACGATGCATTGACAGAGGAGCAGAAAAAAACTCTTTGCATAGATGCTGATTTAGTAAAAGAACAATATCGCCGCTCTAAAGAGCATATTGCCTCAAAAGATCTAAAATCCAAAATCAAAAAAGAAGGCAAGGAGTTGTTAATTTCCGGCGCCGATCAGGCAATTAGAAATGCAATACGCCAATCTCTCGGAGTTTTACTTGTAGAACTAGTAAATAGCTTATTCAACGAGTTTAAAGAGCTGCTTAAAAATGGCATTGCAATTGGAAAGAACCTTTACGAAGAAATTAGCGAGCGTTTGAAGAAAATTATAAAAACAGTAGTTGAGAAAGTGCCTGCTGCTCTGTCTCAATTTCTTGAGGGAGGCATCAGTGGTTTTATGAGCAATCTAGTTACTTTTTTGTTAAACACTTTTATCACAACAGCAAAAAAAATCGTCACGGCAATCCGCGAAGGATTGTTAAGTGTTTTTAAAGCATTTAAGTTGATTTTCTTCCCACCTCCCAATCTTACAAGTCATGAAGCTCTTATTGAGGGCATCAAAATATTGAGTGCTGTAGTAATCTCTAGCATTGCTATAATTTTGGAAGAGAGCTTACTTGGATTTTTTAAATCAATTCCTTTCGGAGATGAAATGGGAACAGTCTTAATGGGCATCATTACCGGCTTACTGGTATCCTTTATTACTTATCAAATTGACACATACTTCGATGGAAAAAAAGTAGACGAGAAACTGTTTGAACTTTATATTGATAATGCGCAGAACCGTACTGGTTTTGCCAATCATCTAGCAAACCAAACCGAATCACATGTAGATCTTATTAAGGGTTATGTAAGGTCAATTGGTCTTTATCAAAATATTGGAGCTAGCTTGGCTGAGGGGGCGCGCTGGAAAGATGCAGCACTCTCAAGCTTGAACGAGTCAATTTCGAAGTCGCTTGAAATCACCTCTGAATTAGCTTTAATAAAATCGACACTATCTAAATAAATTCAACATTTTCAAATTTATGAAAACAGCTACAGAGCTGCCCTTTTTATTGCCTGTTCAAAGTGCTAAAAATTGCTCAACATTTCCTGAAAGCCAACCATTAGAAAATGTATCATTAAATGATAATGACACCAAAATCATCAATGCATTTGAAATTGTCAAGGCCGTGTCAGAGCTTGAAATACCTCATTCAGCAATTGAAAACGGAAGTCTCAAAAAACTTCTAGATTCCATCAGTAACAATAAAAATTCAACATCAGATCAACTTATTAAAATTGATCGCTTGAAAAGTGAAAAGGACAAAAGATGGGCTATCACTAATTTTTTTGCAAACTGTACAGGCATCGCTGATAAGGATAAAGATATCAAAGATGCCCAACTAGGGTTGGCTGAAAGTGTTGCAAACCTGACGAAAGACACTATAGATTTGCTACTCATCAATACATCCCTGTCCAAGGTTGCATGTACACAGCAAAAAATACTATTAGAACAGCAAGTTAAATTAGAGGAGGCAGCTGACTTCATGAAACTCGACAATATAAAAATATTTGAGAAACAAAAGCAATTCGAAACTGTACAAGAACTCTCTTATCAAAGTCTTAAGGAAATATTGCCATCACTAAAAAAACAAGAAAGATATGAGCATATGGCGAATCACTTAAACGACGTGCAAACTATCAACAGTAAAAAAAACTATACCTATTTGCAATACCAAATCTTTGCTGTTGGACTAGTCTCGGTTGTTGCAATTGTGTTGTCGTTTATTCGACTGTAGTTGGAAGCGATGCTTCTTTCGTCCATGGCAGCACATCCATGCGCAGCAGTATTTGCTGTAGGGCTGTCAGTATGCGGCTTGGGTTGCCTGTTTTGTGAATGCCATATTCCAGCTCCTCTGGTGTGACGCTTGATGCTGCTACATCGCTCACAGCCATGCTTTACAGCTTGGCAAGTAGTGTAACGTCGCGCCCCTGCATGATGTGGCTGGCAACATTGATGTCAAGCATATATTGGATGCTCATGGCTGATAGCCCTCAAAAGGGTCAAGTCGCGGAGCAAGGCGCTGCCCCAACAGCGCTTCGCTTCGCACACTCAGCACGCATTCCAGTCTAAATTGCGCTCGCGTGAAGCCTACAAACAGTTTGCGCAGGTCGCGCTGGCTGATTTGGCCATTGGTATCTGCTTCAAAGTCAATCTCACACAGCAGCACCACGGGCGCGGCTTGGCCTTTGAAGCGGTGCAGGGTGTCGGCCAATAGCAAGCCGTCGCTCCACAGGGCGTTGCCTGCGCTGTCAAACCTGCCGGTAAAGCGCTTGAGCGGCCATTGGCCTACATGGGTTTGTGCCAATAGATGCGAACGCTCTCGCCCTGCGTAGCTAAGCAACACTATTTGGCTGATCGCCACCCCTTCGTCCAGCAGCTGGTGAATGCATTTTTGCACGCGCTGCAGCCCCTCTTTGTCGCTCTCTGGGTAGCTGTAAAACCGTGGCTCCCAGCCTTCAAATAATGATTTCGCCACCACGGGCTGTTGGCTTAGAGTGAGTGCATTGATGGTTTGCACAATGCGGCGCGGGCTTCTAAAGTTATCGGGGCTGGCTATGTGCACGGCTTCGGGCAGTTCAAAGGCACCGCGGTCATACAGGTCTTGGTTGGAGTCGCCCAATATGTACAGCCTTGCCTTGGCTTTGAGCTGCGCTATCAATGCGCCCACCCATTCGGGGTCAAAATCTTGTGCTTCGTCAATGATGAGCAGGTCGAGGTATGGCTCTTTTAATTCTGCGTCTTGTATGTATTGCGTTTGGGCATCTTTAAACACATGGGGGTGGCTAAAGTCTAGGGGCGCTGCGGTATGGGCCAAATGCTGGCGCAGGTGCGCAATGCACAGCTCATGAAATGTGGTGATGCTGGCGCTGTGCGGAGCAATATGCACCATGTGGTCAGCCAGTGGGCGGTTAAAGCACACATACGCACAGCGCTCTTTGCGGGCTACGGCCTCGCGCAACAAGGCCACGGCAAGCTGGGTTTTGCCCGAGCCTGCGCTGGCATGCACGGCATACACGCCTGCGCTGCTGCTGATGCGCGGCACCCACGTGGCCAAGCCGTCAGACAGCGCAATGCTGGTGCGCTCTAGCTGACCCACATAGCTCGATACATCGGGATAAAGCTGAAATTTATTTTCTAAAAAAGCGACTACGCGCATGCGCTCAGCAGCTTCTATGCTTTGGCTGGGCATGATTTGCGCCACGCGCTGGCACAGGTTATCAAGCTCGCTGGCATCCACAATGCAGTCGCGGGGGTAGGCAATCGTGCCAGACTGCACTTGCGGCATGTGATGGTCAGGCAACACCAGCAGCTGCAAGACCCGCACCTGCCCAAGCCCCTCGCCCTGCAAACGGCTGATGGTGGCACTGCGCTGGGCATGCACTTGTTTTGCAATGTCTTTGGGCTGGTTGGCTTGCCCGAGCCCAGATTGGTTGAAATAGCTTTTGCTCAGGCCATCTGCAGCAACGGAAACTTCCCCCGATTTAATTTCTAGCAAGACAATATGCCCCTGCGTAGACAGCACCACTGCATCAAGTTCGCCAAATTTTTGTTCGCCATGGTGAACAGACGCGGTGGCTAGGCCATGGTAAACGTAAAACGAATCGGGCAACCCTTGCTCCAACATCAGGAGTATGTCGCGCTCGCGGTACGCGCCCAGTGAGCTGGGTCGAAGGGTTGAAATAGTCGGGTGTATGTGCGCCATGGATTTTCGTAGTCTAACTTGCAATCTACGAAGCGCACGTTGATCATCGGTTACTTGTTTTAAGGCCGGATTAGAGACCTTTGTAAAAGGTCTCGGTGTACTTTTTCGCGTTTTCTGCGGCTAGCTCCACCAAAGCCCATTTTTCATGTAAATCATCCGTCTTTTCACTTAGCACGTCCAGTATGCTTTGGCTTCGGTCGTGTAGCAGTATGTAGTTATCTCGCAAAGTATCTGCTGCTAATTGCTTGGCATCAGACTCGGAGTAGTAATCCAAAGGCTTGAGATGCTTTGCCATTTGCTTTAGAGTCGCGCTTGCTTCCTCAAAGTCTTTCATTGAGATGGTGCTCTCAATCATTTTTTTGATCTTTGCATGCAGCCGTTCATTCGTCCACATCTTAAGATGGCCGTCTATGCCATTGCAGTCAAAAATTATTAGCTGTGAATCGTAAGCGGTTTTTTCATCTTGCTGATGCCAGTCAGTTGCAGCCAAGGCCTGTGCGGCTTGCGGCGTGAATTTTTGCGGCATAGACATCAAAGGCATAGCCGTTGAGCTTCGGTATCTTTGAAATTGTACGAAGGCTAATTTACCAATGCCAAACAGCATGCCGCCCCTGATTAAAACTTTAATCATCTAAATGCTCCTATTACGGTTTGAGTCAAGGAGTGCAAACTGCATGCGCCCCTTGGGATCATCTTAAAATAGGACTGCGACAAAATGCGTCGCGTTATATTGGCGACTACTCGTGAACCAGAAATGTAGTCTAAAAATATGAATTTTTGTGTATTGATTGACTACATCCGTGGCGTTATAATTATGTTATAACACTCGCAACACTCCTATGCAAACCACCATCCGTCAAATTGGCAATTCCCGCGGGCTGTTGATTCCAGCTGCTTTTTTGGCTTCTTGCGCCATTGAAGACAGCGTGGACATGCAGCTTTTAGACGCGCAGATTGTGATCCGTCCATGGAAAAAGCAG
>JANOYR010000245.1:0-15674 GCA_031428975.1 Polaromonas sp.
TACCGCAAATCGGGTCGGACGGCAAAACCTATGCGGCGTTTGAACTTGTAGTTTTCTGAAGGCTAAGGCTGCAAATGGCTACTTTTTTTGATTGGCCAAAACATGCGCCACAATGGCATTTGCATGGCCGTGCCCCATGGCGTGCACCGTTTTAAGCCAGCTCACCATTTCCATGTGTTTCATGTCTTTTAGCCCGCCCACCAGCAACAACCAATGGGCCATAGGCTGACCGTACTTTTTCTCGATGGAAGGGAAATACGAGGCTGGGCCATTGACTTTTTCTTGAGGGGGCATGATTGAACTCTCGGAGGTTGTGGATACTCTTTACATAGAACAACAAGGCTATAGCCCAACAAACAGCTATCGTGGTGTGCCAAGCAATTGCGTTTCCGTGTCGCGCGGCACAATAGCAGTCATTAGAAGACCATCACATGGTCAACGAGGTACTTGTCATCCTGTTGGACAAGTACCATCTCTGCCACGAAGTCTCCTGGCTGCTTTGTGAAGCGCTGCTTCCAGATGACCGCAACAGAGTCTGGACGCCGAAAGATGGCGACAAACTCACGTTCTGCGAAGAAGCCCTTTGTGGCCTGGTAGTCCTTGCAAATCCACTCGAAACGTTCTTTGGAGAGAACGCTCTTAAGGCGGTCGGTGAAATCCACGATGTGCCTGTCGTAGTCGATGACGGTTGAGGCATTCATCAAGTTATCCATGATCGGATTGGCAAACGACAAGATTTCAGTGTTTGATTTAATAGATAAATCCATGCTACTCCACTTATGAGTGCTGCCGTTTGAAATGAGGGGTACACAAAAGGCGCGGCCTTATCTGCATCTTCTCGATGGAAGGATTAGGCGTCGTTGTTCGTGCACTCCCACGCGAGTGCATCCATTTGAAATTGAGACTCGACTTGCTTCCAAGAGTACTGAAGCAAACGAGGCGATGTTCGCGCAGAGCACACAACGAAAAGACACCAATCGATCTGTTTCGTGGCAAAACGATGTTCGTTACGTGTGAGGAAGAAGCGCGGTTCACTTGAATCAGTTCCTTTGACCTCAACGTAGACACGAGAGCCGGTCTTGCTGGCGAGAAGGTCATACCCACGATTCTCCCGCTGGCAATCTACAACGTCGAACCCAGCTGTCTTGAGATGCCGGAGAACATACTGTACTGCGGCTTCTTCCACAGCTTTTCTGGTTTTTGAGTCGCCAAATCCGCCACCACGAATTTCGACGATCTCTGCGTCTACTCGATCGAGAACTAGAGCTCCAGCGACTGTTCCCGGTTGCCTGGTGCGGCCAAAGTGCTCCAGACCAAGTGGATCAATACGTATGTCAATAGCTCGGTATTGACATACGTATTGCCAACTGTCAACGCGACGCTTCATGTACGCCGGCACCGTGACTCCTGATCGCAAGAAGAGTTCTGCGCGACTAACGACTCGCGGTCCTTTGCCAAAAACGACAACTTCAGGGGCATCTGGATTGAGCGCTCGCTTCAGCGCAAGACCCTTGACGACGTTATCTTTGGTGCGTATGTAGTCGTCGCCACCAGCAAGCAGCTCAGCAAGCTGCTTCGTATTGACGAATTCTGGATAGATGGTAGCCATTGATGTACGACACCTAACCTGTTGCAAACCGCAAAACCTGCAAAAGAATCTGGCGACTGCGGTGTATATACATTTTTTAAAACCTTTGAAAGTGGCTTGGGTATTAGGTCTCAGCTTTATATCTGAATATACGCACAGTCATGAAGCCTCCCATGAAACCAAGCAGCGTTATTAAGAATAAGTTTGCTAGTTACAACTATAGACGAAGTATTGAGGTTTAACTTTTCTTTGACCAATTTTTCAAATATGCTATAAAAATAGCAGCGTACTATGACTATAGTACGGTGACATTGCCACTTTTATTGGGCGGATTCAAGCACGAAGTACGCCACTCGGCAGCTGCTGATTCATGATTGCGACTTGTCACTCCGTTTTTTTGACCGCACGCGCGTCCAAAGCCAAACCCCGCTGGCAACAACCACCAGAAAGCCCAACATGAACACGGCGTTGATTTTTGCGGCCTTTGCAGCTTGGTAGACCAGCAGTTCTGCGGTTGGGTCTTGATAAGGAAGCGCATTGCCCGCGCCGTAGAGGAATGCGCCCAGCATGACGAGCAAACCGAGTGCTAAAAGACACCAAGGGGCATATTTTTTTAACATTGAGGTTAAAGCGAACGTTGACGGTCTATCGGGGTTTGATCTGTGCAGAGTCGTTTAGCCTCAACTAGCGCTTTATAGAAACACCGCAGCCGACACACCATAGCGCACTGCCAGTGCCTTGGCTTGGCGGGCGTTGATGGGGCGTTTGGCATTCAAAATATCACTTACTGCGGATTGCCCGCCTAGCTCTGCGGCCAAATCGCTTTGTTTGGCGCCATGCTGCGCCATTAAAAAACGCAGCACTTCATGCGGCGCTGCATCGGGCAAGCGGTGGTGCATGTCATCATAATCTTGCACCATTTGCCCCACCAGATCAAGCAGCCCCGCCAGCTCGTGCGCTTCGTTGTCGCCCACCACATCCAGCAAGCTGTTCATGAACGCCACCGCGCGGTCATAGGCAACTTCGTCATGAATGGTGCCCAGCTGAACAGGCAGCGTGCGCTGAAAAGCCAGCCAAGCGGGCGCTATGGCGGCGGGGTTAATGGCGAGTGGCGTCATGGCTTGTTACTCCTGTAGGTTTTGCACCAGCGGTCATAGGCGGCATGGGTAAGCACATCTCGAATATAGAGCTTTTGCCGATTAAAGTGCAGTACAGCAATTACTCGATAATGAACGGATAACGGAAATAGCAGCAACAGCGATTGCGACATAGAGCAAGACGAATAAGGCCGCTAACCCAACAGACTGACGGCGAGACCAAATAAGCGCAACCATGCCGAGTACGACGATAGCTGCGACTGAGAGTTGCAAAGCTAGACCGAGCGGTTGCGCGTGTTTCATGCGGAATACCAAGCCCGCAAAAGCTTAGCAAACGCTAGTGGGTTGAAACTCCAAAGCTGACGCAGGGTCACAACTGTGGCGGTGCATGAGTGAACTTGAGCGGTCATTCACTAAACTTTAATTCAAAATACGCCACAAAACCAGCAACAGAATTTGATTTTTGCCAATATTGCAAAAATACTATAAAAATAGTAGCAAACTATGACCATAAAACCGTGACATTGCCACTTTTTTCCTACAAGAATTCGGTCACGCCAGAAGCCTCTGCGCCCCAACCACCCAGCCTGTGACACCAAATTCATGTAGCTTTTTTACCCGATGTCACCGTTAAATGGTCTTTTCTAGCTATAGAAACCGGAGCGTTAGCAAAACTTGGGGCTTTCTTCCAATGCGCCTCTAGCAGCCGCGCTCCGTGCACCTTTTTCACCGCCACCACGCAATAGGCTGCTCCCAAAATCGGCCACCAGCGCAGGCCTAAGCGGTTCACCCAGTCTAGGCGCTGCAACCAAGGCTGGGTGCGCACGGCGGGTTGGTACACCCCAAAATTGGACGATTCCACCTCAAAGCTGAGCAAACGCAGCCAGTCGCGCAGCCGCCAATAGCCAATAAAGTTACCGCCCTCGGGCAAATACAGCTGGCCAAAGCCCAAGCGCTGGTACCAGCGGGCGCGCTGCTGCGCCCAGCCCCACAGGCTAGCGGGGTTAAGCCCACACACCACCACCCGCCCCTCGGGCACCAACACCCGCGCCACCTCACGCAGGGTGGCGTGGGGGTCGGGGCTAAATTCTAGGGTGTGGGGCAAGACCAGCAAATCTAAGCTGGCAGAGGCAAAGGGCAAAGCCGCAAAGTCGGTCACCAATTGCGCCTGCACCCCACTGGCATCGGCGCTTTGCCCCAGCGCCAGCCATTGGTGGGGCATGCGGTTGGCCGCCAAGCCCGCTATTTCGGGCAAACCCAGCTGCAAAGCGTGGTAACCAAACACATCGGCCACCGCCGCGTCCAGCTGCGCACGCTCCCACGCCAGCAGCACTTGCCCCGCCGGACTGCCCAACCATGCATGTAAACCTATAATTTGACTCTCCATGACACATTCAATTCCAACACTGGCGCTCCTTGCGCTGCCCGCTTTCAACGACAACTACCTGTGGCTGCTGCACAATGGCACGCAGGCCTTGGTGGTAGACCCTGGTGACGCAGCCCCCGTGCAGGCAGCGTTGACGCAATATGGGCTGACTTTAAGCGATATTTTGATCACCCACCACCACGCTGACCATGTGGGCGGTGTGGATACGCTGCGCAATGCCACGGGGGCGCGGGTTTGGGGGCCAGCGTTTGAGACCATTCCCGAACCCGTCACCCGATTGTCAGAGGGCGAAAGCTGCACGGCACTGGGCTTGACTTTTGATGTGATTGACGTGCCGGGCCACACGGCAGGGCATATTGCGTATTTTTGCCGCGATGTGGCGCTGCACTTTGAAAGCCGCGCATCCCAAGCGCCCCTGCTATTTTGCGGCGACACTTTGTTTTCTGGGGGCTGCGGCAGATTGTTTGAAGGTAGCCCCGCGCAAATGCTGGCCTCGCTAGACAAGCTCGCCGCCCTACCTGGGAATACCCGCGTTTGCTGCACCCACGAATACACTTTAAGCAATTTGCGCTTTGCCGTGGCGGTTGAGCCCGATAATACGCAGCTGGCCGATTACCAAGCGCACTGCATTGACTTGCGTGCCGCCAAGCAAATCACCCTTCCCTCGTCTATTGCCCAAGAGCGGGCAATTAACCCTTTTTTACGCAGCCGCAGCCCTGCTGTGGTGGCGGCAGCCCTCGCCCGCAATCCGCAAGGAGCGGACGAGGTCGGCATTTTTGCCACAATCCGCGAATGGAAAAACACTTTCTGATGCAATCACTTCAATTTTTTGGCTTTACGCGCCGCAATGCCGCGCTGCTTGCGCTGGCTCTGAGCGCCGTCTTGGCAGGCTGCGCCACCACCGCCCCCCCCATCCCTGCATCGCTCGGCCCCTCATTGGTGGTAACCCCTGCCGAAAAGCCCATGGCTCCTGCGCCAGCCGTTGCAAAAGCGAGCCCTAGCTTTGCAACGCCCAGCGCGGCGGTACAAGCTATTTCGGCGGCGCAAGCCACCAGCCGCGTGGTGGCCCAGCTCACGCCTGCCGACGACATGTGGGAGCGTATTCGCCGTGGCTTTGCCATGCCCGAGCTGCAAACCGAGCTCGTGCGCGGCCAAGAGCAGTGGTATGCCAGCAAACCCGAATACATTGGCCGCATGACCGAGCGTTCGCGCAAATACCTGTTTCATATTGTTGAAGAGCTAGAGCGGCGCAACATGCCCAGTGAGCTGGCGCTGCTGCCCTTTATTGAAAGCGCTTTTAACCCTACGGCCATGTCCAGTGCCAAAGCCTCGGGTATTTGGCAATTCATGCCCAGCACGGGGCGGTATTTTGAGCTCAAGCAAAATGTCTTTCGTGACGACCGGCGCGATGTGCAAGCCTCAACCCGCGCGGCACTGGACTATTTGCAAAAACTGCACGGCATGTTTGGCGACTGGCATTTGGCCTTGGCCGCCTACAACTGGGGTGAAGGCTCGGTGGGCCGCGCGATTGCCAAAAACAAAAGGGCGGGCCTTGGCACAGCGTATACCGACTTGGTGATGCCCAAGGAAACACAGTTTTATGTGCCCAAACTGCAAGCGGTAAAAAACATTGTGGCCAACCCACAGCAGTTCAAAGCCAACTTGCCCGACATTGGCAACCACCCGTATTTTCAGTCGGTGCAGGTCACCCGTGACATTGACGTGGCTTTGGCCACCAAGCTGGCCGAAATTAAGCTCGAAGACTTCAAGTCGCTCAACCCCTCGGCCAACAAACCCGTGATCTTGGCGTCGGGCACGCCGCAAATATTGCTGCCTTGGGACAACGCCGCCGTATTCACAAACAATTTGGCAGCCCACAAAGGCCAACTCGCCAGCTGGACGGCATGGACCGCGCCCAGCACGCTGAAAGTGGCCGAAGCTGCCAAACGGGTGGGCATGTCAGAGTCAGAGCTGCGCAGTATCAACAACATACCGCCCAAAATGCTGATTAAACAGGGCTCTACCCTGCTGGTGCCCCGCTCAGTGCGGGTTGAAAAAGACGTGCCGGTGCATGTGGCCGACCACGGCCAAGTCAGTTTAGCGCCTGAGGTGGTGTTGCGCAAAACCAGTGTGCGTGCGGGTAAAAACGACAGCGTGGCCAGCATTGCCAGCCGCTACAAGCTCAGCGCGGCCAGCGTGGCGCAGTGGAACAAGGTTTCGGCCAGTGCTTCGTTTAAAAAGGGCCAGTCAGTGGTGGTGTATTTGCCCGGCAGGGCTTCCAAAGCGGTGGTGCGCAAAAAGCGGCGTTAGGTCGGCAGGGCTTTTAGCAGCGATACGCCCCAGCAAGGCTATGCGCCAAAACGCCGCTTGGCTTTTAATGCAAACGTATTGGTAAACGTGGCACTTAAGTCAATTTTGCTGGCCTGCACGCTGGGGTCAAACTGCGTGAGCACTTTGAGCGCAGTGCGGGCGGCATCCAAAGCCAGCACACCGTCGGTTGAAATACTCTCGCGCACGCGCTCAAAAGCCGCCAAATAAAGCGCCCGGTCACCCAGCAAATGCGCCTCGGGCACCAAGCGCATCATGTCTCTGGGGCCTGCTGTTTGCAGCCATTTCAGCGCACGCACCATGGCATAACCCAAGGCTTGGGTCGTTTGCGGGTGTTTTTGGGTAAATTCTGTGCTGGCATACAAACAGCTTGATGGCATGGGACCGCCAAAAATAGCCTTGGCGCCTTTGATGGTGCGGCAATCTGCCACAATTTTGACATCGCCCCGCAGCTCTAGCATCGTCATCACGGGGTCCACGTTGCACAGTGCGTCAATTTGGCCGCTGCGCAAGGCAGCCAGCGCACCAGCACCACTGCCCACCCCCACAAAACCCACCTCGCCCGCGCGAAGCCCCGCCTTTTCAAGCACCAGCTGGGCCATGATATGGGTAGACATGCCGGGCGCAGAAATACCCACGCGCCGCCCCTTAAGCTCTGACAACTGGTTTAACCCAGGCAGGTTGCGGTTGGACACCCCAAAAGCCGTAGTGGGCGCTCTGCCTTGCATCACAAACGCCCGAACTGGCAAGGACTTTGCAGACAAGGCCAGCATATGGTCAAACGACCCGCTGGCAACATCAGCAGTGCCAGAAAAAATGGATTGCTGCACCCGGGCTGTGCCGGCCAAATCATCTACCTCGACCTCTAGCCCTTCATCGGCAAAATAGTCCATTTGTTGGGCAACCAGCAGCGGCAGCGCAGCAAAGCTGCCTAAGCCAGACACGGCAATGGTAATTTTGGATTTTTCGGGCCGCAGCAAGGTGGACGGCCTTGCCGCCCAAACCCCTTGAGACCCCGCGCTAACGGCCAGTGCGGTGCTTGCGCCAATGCCCGTTCGCAAAAAAACACGCCTGGTTAAGCTGGTTTTGTTACTCCCCGTTTGCGTCGCATCGTGCATGCCAAGATGTTAGCCAACAAGGGCAAAAATGGCATCAGTATCTATCCCAAGCGGGTAAATACGAATACTTTGCGGCTAGTGCAAGCCCCGTGCAAGCCTGATCAGCGATAGCCCAAAAACAAAATAGCGATATTCAGCAACAAAGCGGCAGTCCAAACACCGGTGCGGATTTTGTCCAAATCCGCCACATACATCATCACATACACGCAGCGCAGAAATACCCACAAAATGCAAGCAATGTCCAAACGCGCTTGCGCAGCGCCCAGCTGGTGGGCAATGATGACCGCCGCTATAAAAAAAGGCAATGCCTCAAAGGTGTTAGCCTGCGCCGCATTGGCACGGGCTCGCCAATCGGTTTGGCGCAGCAGCCATGCACGCGGGTTGTGGTTGTCGTAGCCGCCCTCTTGGCGCGATTTACCAAACATGCCCCACTTGGCCAAGCCAGCGCACACAATAGGCAGCAAGCAAGCGACCAAAACGCACCAATAGGCAATCGTAAACTTTGCAAATTGCATGAAAAACCCTCATTTTAAGAAAATTAGCACGATGTCACCGCCATATGGTCATATGCTGCTCTTAAATAAAGAGCGTGACGTGGTGTTAATTTTGCCACTAAATGTGCGCTTTTCCTGAGTGTGTGTGCCGTGTTTTACAAATTTTAAGCCCAATCCGTCCGCTTAAAAAGTCGTGGTTTTGCCGTCTGCGCCCGTGATTTCAACTTTGACTGCGCTAACACTGGTGCGGGTAATCACGGTTTTGGTGGGCGCTTTGCCTGTGATGGTGGCGGTACCACTGCTGTCGCTGTAGTTGACAAATTTCACCGTGACGATGCCGTCGGCATATTTGGTGGCGTAAGTGCCGTTGAGCACGCCGTTGTTGTAGCTGATGCCAGTTTGCCAGCCACGCACGCCGTCGCTCAAGGCGCAGGATTGAACTGATCCGCGAAAATCGCACTTTAAGCCGCCATTGACCGTGACGAGTCTGACGCGCCCGAGCAGCGTATGGGCTCTCCCGCCGCTCCCTCATGGCGGGCATACCGCAAATCGGTCGGACGGGAGCGCCAAAACACTGATCGGGCGCACCAACGCTTCAGCGCCGGTCTACCAAGGCATGTGCAATCGTGCCTAAATCGACGTATTCGAGCTCGCTGCCTGCGGGCACACCGCGTGCAAGGCGGGTGACTTGCAGACCTTTGTTACGCAGCGTTTGGGCAATGACGTGGGCTGTGGCTTCACCTTCTGCTGTGAAATTAGTAGCAAGAATGACCTCGGCCACCGTGCCGTCGGTGGCGCGGTCAATCAAGCGGTGCAGGCCAATTTCTTTGGGGCCAATGCCGTCAAGCGGGCTAAGCTTGCCCATCAGCACAAAATATTGGCCTTTGTAGGCGCTGGTGCGCTCTAGCGCGGCTTGGTCGGCAGGGGTTTCCACCACGCAGAGCTTGGTTTGGTCGCGCTGCGGATCTTGGCAGGTGTGGCAAATGGGCGCTTGGGTAAAGGTGTAACAGCGCTCGCAATGGCGCACGTTTTGCACCGAGTCTTCGAGGGCACGGGCGAGCTGGCGAGCGCCCTCGCGGTCGTGCTGGAGCATGTAAAAAGCCATGCGGGCAGCAGACTTGGCCCCCACACCCGGCAGGCGGCGCAGCGCTTCAATCAGGGCGGACAGGGAGTGGGTGTCGCTCACCGAATATGTCTAAGCTTGGCTTAAAACGGGAACTTCATGCCGCCGGGCAGGCTGGGCATGCCAGCGGTAATTTTGCCCATTTTGGCATTGGATGTTTCTTCGGCTTTGCGCACGGCAGCATTAAAGGCTGCGGCCACCAAGTCTTCGAGCATGTCTTTGTCTTCAGCCAGCAGGCTGGGGTCGATTTGCACGCGCTTAACATCGTGTTTGCAGGTCATCAGCACTTTGACCATGCCAGAGCCCGATTCGCCCTCTACCTCGATACTGCCAAGCTCTTCTTGGGCTCGCTTCATATTGTCTTGCATGGACTGGGCTTGTTTCATCAGTCCGGCTAATTGGCCTTTATTGAACATAGGTTTCTCGCTATTAAAAATGAAAATTTGGATGAAAAATTTATACTGCGCGGATGCTACCAGTGACGATTTTTGCGCCGTAATCCCGCATCATATCTTGCACCAGCGGGTCCGACATGATCAAGGCTTCGGCGGCGCTTTGGCGTGCCAGCGCTTTGGCATTGGCGCGGCGCGACCAACTGTCGGTGACGGGGCCCACCTCGATGCGGATCACCAGCTCTTGGCCTTGCACGGTCGCGTCAGAGCCCGTCAGCTGCGCCATGGCTTGGCTAGCCAGCCCTAAGCCCTCGACAGCCATTTGCAGCTTGTCACGCGCAGCCTCTGCCGCCAACATGGCCTGCTCTACCCGCAACGTGATGTAGCCTGCGCCGCCGCCCACGCGCTGCGTCTGCTGGGCCAGCTCTTTGGTCAGTGCCGTAACAGCCTGCCTGTCAACCAAAAGCTGCACCGTGGCCACCCAAGCGTCTTGCGCGGCATCGGCGGGCATAGCCTCCATGCGCGGCTCGGTGCGGGGGCTGGGAGCGCTTTGCTCGCGCACCGTAATTGCTACAACTTGTGGAGCAACATATGACGGCTGGACCGTGACATTGGTCTTATTTTCTATAAAAAAAGCAGGCTTGTTGGGGGGCGTGCTGGGCAACGAGTCAAATGATGGCTCGTCGTCATACACGGGCTCGCTGTATGCTGGCTTAGCGGCGTTTGCCCGTTGCTGCGGTGGCACACTTGCGACGGGTTCAGCTTTCGCTAGAGTTTTTTTTTCAGCCTCAGCCAACACGGCTGCCGCATGGGGCTCAGGGGGTTCTGCCAATTTTGCTATGGGCGCTGGGCTAAGTGCCGCCGCTGGATTGGCCGCTGCTTGCGCCGCACCCGCTGGTTTAAAAGCCAGTAAACGCAGCAGCGTCATGGTCAAGCCTGCGTATTCGTCGGGAGCTAGCCCCAGCTCGGCGCGGCCGTGAATGCACAGGGAATACAGCAACTGCGCCTCGTCAGCGGCCATCACAGTGGCCAAACGCGCGGTTTCTACGGCTTCAGCATCTTGCACATCGTGGCTGCCGGGCACGGCTTGGCAGACTGCCATGCGTTGCAGCACGGCGGCCATGTCTTCTAGCGTGCCAGCGGCGCTCAGGCCGTTGCTGCGCAGTGTGTCAATGGTGTCCACCACCAGTTTGCCGTCGCCCCGGGCCAGTGCGTCAATTAGCCTGAATACATAGCTGCGGTCTACCGCGCCCAGCATCAGGCGCACGGTGGCTTCGGTTAAAGCGCCCGATCCAAAGGCAATGGCTTGGTCGGTGAGGCTCAGGGCATCGCGCATCGAGCCGCGGGCGGCGCGCGAGATCAGGCGCAGGGCTTGTTCTTCGGCCTGCACCGCCTCTAGACCCAACACCAGCTGCAAGTGGCTTTGCACCGTCTCAGGTGCCATGGGGCGCAGGTTAAATTGCAGACAGCGCGACAGCACCGTGGGTGGCACTTTTTGCGGGTCTGTCGTGGCCAATACGAATTTGAGGTAGTCCGGCGGCTCTTCCAGCGTTTTGAGCATGGCGTTAAACGCCGTGTTGGTGAGCATGTGCACCTCGTCAATCATGAACACTTTAAAACGTCCTACCACGGGTTTGTACACCGCCTGCTCTAAGAGCTGCTGCACCTCGTCTACACCGCGGTTAGAGGCGGCATCGAGCTCGGTGTAGTCCACAAAGCGGCCGCTGTCGATATCGGTGCAGGCATTGCACACGCCGCAGGGCGTAGCGGTGATGCCGCCCTGCCCGTCAGTACCTTGGCAATTGAGCGATTTGGCCAAAATGCGCGACACCGTGGTTTTACCCACACCGCGTGTGCCAGTGAACAAATACGCATGGTGCAGGCGCTGCTGCGTAAGCGCATTGGTCAGGGCCGTGACCACGCTCTCTTGCCCCACCATTTCGGTGAAGTTTTTAGGGCGGTATTTGCGGGCGAGCACCAAATAAGACATGGCGTGATTCTATGTGCTTCTACCCAGCATTTGGCGCTTGGCGGTATGATTGAAAGCATGAAAGACACCAACACCACCCCCTACCCCCAATTCCATCTGGCTTTTCCTGTGCACGACTTGGCCGCTGCTCGCGCTTTTTATGGCGACTTGCTGGGCTGCCCCGAGGGGCGTAGCTCGCCCGAATGGGTGGACTTTAACTTTTATGGACACCAAATTGTGGCGCATTTGAGCCCCGCCGAATGCACGCCGGTGGCCACCAGCGGCGTGGACGGCGATGCCGTGCCAGTGCGCCACTACGGCGCGATTTTGCCGATGGCGATGTGGGAAGCACTTTCGGTCAAACTCAAGGCCGTCAACACGAAGTTTGTGATTGAACCCCATGTGCGCTTCAAAGGCCAAGTGGGTGAGCAAGCCACCATGTTTTTTCATGACCCCAGCGGCAATGCCTTGGAATTCAAGGCTTTTGGTGATTTATCACAGGTTTTTGCGAAATAATTGGGCAATGTCGCGGTATGTACGTCATAGTTTGCTATTTTTATTATAGCAAACTGCTTGCCCATTAAAACCGCTGCGCAGCACCAAGCTTTCAGGCCAACTGCTGCTCTAAGTCGTGCAACACTTGGTAGCAAGCGAGCACACCTGCCACACTGCTGTTGGGCTCGCGTCCTTCGCGAATAGCCGCAAAAAACTCACGGTCTTGCAGCTCAATGCCGTTCATGCTGACATCGACTTGGCTGACGTCGATTTTTTCGTCTTTGCCGTTGAACAAATCATCGTAACGGGCCAAATACGTGGCGGTGTCGCCGATGTAGCGAAAATACGTGCCCAGCGGGCCGTCATTGTTGAAGCTCAGGCTCAGTGTGCAAATTGCCCCGTTGGCCGTCTTGAGCTGGATGCTCATGTCCATGGCAATGCCTAAAGCGGGGTGGATTGGGCCTTGTACGGCGTTGGCTTTCACAATCGGTGAGCCGCATTGGTAAGCAAACAAATCCACCGTGTGCGCCGCATGGTGCCACAGCAGGTGGTCTGTCCACGAGCGGGCTTGGCCTAGGGCATTCATATTGGTGCGGCGGAAAAAATACGTTTGCACGTCCATTTGCTGGATGTTGAAACGCCCCGCTGCTACCTCTTTGTGCACATATTGGTGGCTGGGGTTAAAACGGCGGGTGTGGCCGCACATGGCAACCAGGCCGGTTTGTTTTTGCATGTCCACTACGGCCAAAGCATCGGCGTAGCTATCAGCCAGCGGAATCTCCACCTGCACGTGTTTGCCCGCTTGCATGCACTGCATGGCCTGCGCGGCATGCATTTGCGTGGGCGTGCACAAAATCACGGCATCGACCTCGGGCAGAGCTAGGCTGTCGGCCAAATCGGTGGTGACATGGGCTATGCCGTATTTGGCGGCAGTTTCTTGGGTTTTTTCGAGGTCGCGGCTGATGAGCGATACGACTTCTACGCCGTCGATGTTTTGGATACCGTCGATGTGTTTGATGCCAAACGCACCCGCGCCAGCCAGCGCCACTTTGATAGTTTTCATAATTGGTTCTCTAAAATTAAATGGCCAACAGCCGTGTTGGATGCTGGCACATGGTAGAAGCGGTGTACCACTTTGGGTGCATTGCCGCCATTTAAATCAGCCATTGCACCCCGCGCAGTGAGCCACATGACCAGCTCAATGCCTTCGCTGCCAGCCTCGCGCACATAGTCAATGTGGGGCACGGCCGCTTGCGCCTCGGGGTCTGAAATCATCAAGTCCATGAATGCTGCGTCGAACTCTTTGTTAATGAGGCCAGCACGCGGGCCTTGCAGTTGGTGGCTCATGCCGCCCGTGCCCCAAATTTGCACGTTCAGGTCTTTGTCAAACGACTCTACTGCTTTGCGAATGGCTTTGCCTAAATTAAGGCAGCGTTTGCCAGATGGCACAGGGTATTGCACCACGTTGATTGCCACCGGAATCACGGGGCATGGCCATTCCACGGGCTGGCCGCACATAAGTGTCAGCGGCACGGTCAGGCCGTGGTCTACGTCCATTTTGTTGACAATGGTTAAATCAAAATCGTCTTGAATGACGGACTGCGTGATGTGCGCAGCAAGCTCTGGATGGCCCATGACCTCGGGCACGGGGCGCGGGCCCCAGCCTTCGTCGGCCACAGCGTATTGCGCGGCACAACCAATAGCAAAGGTGGGGATCATCTCTAGGCTAAAGGCCGTGGCATGGTCGTTGAACACCAAAATAATCACATCGGGTTTGTTGTCCTTGAGCCATTGCTTAGAGTACTCGTAACCCTTAAACAAAGGCTGCCAATAAGCTTCTTGGGTTTTGCCCAGATCTACGGCTGCGCCGATAGCGGGAACGTGGGAGGTGAAGACACCTGCAGTAATTTTTGCCATTATTTTTGTCCTTGAATGGAGGCTTGCATCGTTTTAGCGCCACCCTGCGGTTGGGTATTTCCGCCGCCACCCTGCGGTTGGCGGTGTGCCTGCGCTGTGCCGTCTTCGCCCACCACACGGTTGCCTTCAATTGAGCGGCCACCAGCGACCATCATGGCTTTGTATTCGTCTTCCGACATGCCCGTCATGCTGCCGGCCATTTGCTGAAAACTTCTGCCATGCGTTGCGCCCAGCTTGGCCAGAAAATAAATATTCCCTCCCAGCTTAATCGCCTTGTTGAGATCGACCGCCATTACCGCAAGCTTTTGGTCTTCGGTCATAGGCCACTCATCAAGGTAGGCGCGTTGGTCAGCCTTAAAGCGTTCGCGATTCTCAGCCTTCATGAGCGACATGCAAAATTGGTTCAAATGAAAGCCTTTGCGGCCTTCGTCCATGTCAAAAAGCGTGGTGCCAGGCACATCGAGGTAAGGTTTTGCCAAAGACATCAGTTATTCCAATACAGTTTATTTGGATTGTCCACCAAGAGCTTGCGTTGCAGCTCCGGCGTGGTTGCGATATGGGGAATATAGTCCACCAACAAGCCGTCATCGGGCATATGGTTTTTCAAATTAGGGTGCGGCCAGTCGGTACCCCAGAGCACGCGGTCGGGGAAGGTTTCGACCAAACGTTTGGCAAAGGGAATAACGTCGGCATAGGCGTTTTGTTCGCCATGCAAAGCGGGCGCACCTGAGAGAGAAAGGCGCTCGGGGCAGCTGACTTTGCTCCAAACATTGCTGTGCTCACGCATCATGCGCTCAAACAAGGCAAACTCAGGGCCGTCAACGGGCTTGCTCACATCGGGTCTGCCCATGTGGTCTACCACCACGGTGGTGGGCAGTGCCGTGAAAAAGTCGTAAAGCTCGGGCAAATCGGCCGCTTCAAAATACACCACCACATGCCAGCCCAGCGGCGCAATGCGTTGGGCGATTTCTAGCAACACCTCGCGCGGCGTGAAATCGGCCAAGCGTTTGACAAAATTAAAGCGCGTCCCGCGTACGCCAGCGGCATGCATTTCTTGCAACTCTTGGTCAGTGACGTTGCGGTTCACCGTGGCTACGCCGCGTGCCTTACCTTGGGAAGATAGCAATGCGTCCACTAATGCACGGTTGTCTGTGCCGTGACAAGTGGCTTGCACAATCACATTTTTATCAAATCCCAAATGGTCGCGCAGGGCAAACAATTGCGCTTTCGACGCATCGCAGGGCGTGTATTTGCGCTCTGGCGCGTAGGGAAACTCTGCGCCAGGGCCAAATACGTGGCAGTGTGCGTCTACAGCGCCAGCAGGGAGCACGAAGCGGGGTTTGGCGGGAGCAGCGTACCAGTCGAGCCAGCCGGGGGTTTTGGTGAATTCCATAAAAGTGGTGTTTGGGTGTGGTTACCGGAAAATGGTAAAGACTGTGCAAAGGAGTCGCGGGGCTCAATCGATGTATTTCAAACCCGCTTTGGCCAGCGGCTCGCGCATGTTGTACATGTCCAAACCTAAAATACCAGAGGCGAGTTTCAGGCGTTTTTCACCTTCATTGGCTTCGCGTGCTGTGGCCACCTCTAGCGTTTTGACGGCCATGGAGGCCGGAACAACCACGACGCCGTCATCGTCGGCCACCACCACGTCGCCGGGGTTAACCAGCATACCTGCGCACACCACGGGAATATTGACCGAACCGAGTGTCGCTTTGATGGTGCCCTTCGAGCTGATGCCCTTGCTCCAGACGGGAAAACCCATCTCA
>JANOYR010000246.1:0-17628 GCA_031428975.1 Polaromonas sp.
TATTTGGCTGAGTTTGCTTATCGCTTTAATCGCCGCTTTGATTTAGCAGCGATGGTGCCACGGCTTCTTCGTGCAGCGGTGACTACAAAACCGCATACTTCGGCGGTTTTACGGCTGTCTGAGGCAGGTAACTAATCAAGAAGAAATTTAACATTTATAGCAATTAATCACGATATGACAGTGACATTGGCCTATTTTCATGCCAATAAATGATTGTCAGCCTTTTAGACAGCAGGGGTTTGTGCGCACGCCAGCGCATGTAGAGGCGCAAATGCTGGCGTGTGGGGCAGCGCAAATCGCTACCGATTGGGTCGACCATCGGCACAGCCAGCGCTTTATTTGTCCTAAGTGGTCAAAAGTGGGTCATAATTTGTGCAACACTGCGGGCTGAAAATTTCATCCCCCTTACCCGTAACCGCTTCGCGTGGTTCAGTCTAAGAAGGTTTATCTGTCGCAGGAGGCGCTCTTGGTTTCTTTTACTTAGATCGCGCGACAGATAAACGCTATTCGTTAAGCCTCAATGATGACATCACCTACCGCATACCACCAGCTTGGGCGATTCATCGTTGCGTTCCAGCATTTGGAAGGCGCAGTAAATGAGTTGCTGGAACTCATGTCTGGCGGCGACTGCGAAGCTACGCGAATCCTAGCGAACGATCTGGAATACGGCAAGCGGCTCAATACCGCAGACGTGCTCTTCGCACGTTTCGTGGACATACGGAACAACACTGATCCGGCGGAGAAAGTCGAATTTCACAAACTCATGGTCGAACTCCGAGAACTTGGAGAGCGTCGGAACGAAATGATGCATTCCCGATATCACCGTTTGATTGACGTAAACGGAAACGAAGGTCTGCTGCGGAAAAATTCAAAGTTGCGTGGCAAAGCGGGTCAGCGAGAGGAACTGGAAGAGGAGTTGCAGTCAAACGCATTTGACGCGGACCTGCAGCGCCTGGCGGCGGTGGGTGCCAGGCTTGAGAAGTTTCGGCTTCAAGTGATCGATTGGCTGTACCCAGACCTTGAGGCTTAACATGTCAATCGACACGGACGCACAACAGCAGGAGGCGGCTTCGCCGCGACTGTTGCCGGTCCGGTCATTTTTACGTTAGGCATCACAGAATGAGTGACCGAAGAGGTCTCCGCCGCATACTCACTGCCGCTTGGCACGACGCCATTGGCAGCGCATACACTCAGCGTTGGATCAACTCAGAACGCGGCCTTCAGGTCTATTTCTGCGCGAGACTATTCCATTACCTGACAGAAGCCAAGTTGAAGCGGACGGTCTTCGTTGAGCCTCGAGTTGAGTTTAAGGATGGGACACGACGTCATCCAGACCTAGTCATTTGCAATAGAGATCAAGTAGTCGCTGTTGTCGAACTCAAGTACAGCCCGCGCGGGAAACCTTCTCCCGAAAAAGACTTCAACACGCTCGTACGCGTCTCCCGTGTCCTGAGTCAGGTCTCTGTTACGAACGAGCGCTACAGAGGGCCGACGAAGCCGAGGCAGTACGGCATCGCCGCAAATGCAGTCCTCTGTTGGGCCGCTGTATCGAAGGAAGTTTCGGTACCTCTGCCGAAAGTAAACGCGAGGCTTTTGGGTGCACGACTATTGCATCTCGAAGCGCTCGCGCATGCCGACCGCGGTCCAACTGTCTTGCCGCACCAGTGATGCCTAACGATTAAGGCTAGATCGTGCGAAGCCACGATCTGAACCGTTTGTTGGACGAGCTCTGTTTTGCGTGCCAAGGCAGCCCCACTGCAAATATCTTTTTGAGCTGATTGAGACTGCAATGCTGGTGTTTTTGGCCGAGCGCGACCACAACTTCGGATAGGCATTGGTGCACTGACGGCGTGGTGCCAGTTACTGGGGTGTTTGAACACCAACAACTTGAGCAATGCAATAAGCCGTTTGCTGTTGGGGTGTAGAAATCCAAAATTGCGCGCCCGTCTAAACCCCTTGGGCAATACGTGCGGCAAGAGCGGCCAGAGAAGTACTCGCCCGTGCGGCGTATGGCACGCGCATAGGCATCGATGGTCTGTCACGCTGGGCTACAAACTGGCAATTACCGTCAGCTTTGAATTTATCCGTCATTGACGTATAATCCATCATGCTTTTAACTGTCGTAGAAACCGATTACCTTGCCAAGCTATGGCAACAATTTTGGACTGAGGATGAGCGAGGCGAATTTGCCGCTTACCTTGCTGCAAATCCAGAGTTGGGTGATGTAATTCAAGGCTCTGGCGGTTGCCGAAAAATTCGGTGGTCACGCGCTGGCACAGGAAAAAGTAGTGGCGTTCGGGTGATCTACTTGAAGCAATTGAAAAAGGAAATCGAACATGGGTAACGACGTCAAAAACGTAACAAAGCACAGCATCGATCCTGAAATGCAAGATTTTTTCGATGGGCTGCTAACGTCCGTTCGGCAAATGAAAAATGGGCAAACTAAGGCTGTTTATTCGCCCGTCATTGAAGCTAGGCAGCAAACAGGGCTCAGTCAAGCTTCGTTCGCAAAGCTATTAGGCGTGTCGGTTCGTACCTGCCAAGAATGGGAGCAAGGCCGCAGGCAACCAACGGGCGCAGCCAAGACCCTGATTGCAATAGCGCACCGCTCGCCAGAGGTGTTGCGCGCAATAGCACACGCCTAACGATTAAGCTTAGATCGTGCGAAGCCACGATCTGAACCGTTTGTTGGACGAGCCCGGCATTTGGTGTCAAGGTAGCCCACTGCAAATATCTTTTTGCGATGCCCCTAAAGTCACGCACTTTGGGATCCCCCAGACTGCTACGCTTGATTTTTGGCCGAGCGCAACCGGACTTAGGTGTTGGGCGGTCATGTTTGTAAAAATAAACACCAATTAAGGTATGATTTTTATTCAATGTATGAATTTGAGTTTGATTACACAAAAAGCGAATTTAATCGCACTAAGCATGGCATTGATTTCGAGTAATCTCTGGGTTTCTGGAACGATCCGATGCTGCTGGAGATTCCAGCTAAAACCGAGGACGAGCCGCGATTTTTGGTGATTGGGCTTGTCGACGACAAGCATTGGTCGGCAGTCATTACGTATCGCGGCGTCAATATTCGTTTGATATCCGTTCGGCGCGCACGCACAGAAGAGGTGAAACTTTATGAAAGCTAAAAAATTTGACCAGCAGTTTGAGGACGGTATGGATCTCACGGCTTCTTTGGATTTATCCAAATCCAAGCGCGTGCTGCAAACGCAAAGAAGGGTGAATGTTGATTTTCCAACTTGGATGATTGACTCACTCGATCGCGAGGCCAGCAAACTAGGTGTTACCCGCCAATCTGTTATTAAAGTCTGGTTGGCCGAACGCCTCGCGGTGACTACTTCTAAGCTGCAGTTTCAGCTGACGCATGCAGAGGCTGCGCACCGTTGAACCTTAATTAAAGTGCCACAGAACATTTTGTAAATTAGGAAAAATGAAGCTCAAAATCAACTCCAGCGCAATACCAAAGCCCTTATGGTCGCTTATCGCTGTATACACCTTCGCAAGCCTGCTACATTTTGTTCACAACGCTGAATACATCGCGTTTTACCCAAATATGCCAGTGTGGATCACTTCGGCTACGGTTTATAAGGCTTGGCTGGGTATTGCAGCTGTGGGCGTGGTGGGAGTGGGGTTTTGGTGCGTAGGGTGGCCGGTGCTGGGTGCGGTGTTGGTGGCGGCTTATGGGGCGCTGGGGATTGACGGGCTTGCGCATTACACGCTGGCGCTGTGCACTGAGCACAGCTTGGCGGCCAATGCCACCATATGGTTTGAGGTGCTCAGCGGCGCGGCGCTGATGATCTTGGCTGGGGCTCGGGCGTATGCTGGGGCTAAGTGTCGCCTATAAATTTCCTTGCTAAAGGTTAGCGAATTTGCTAACATCAAGTAGTGCCATTCGAAATCGACTATTTCCACCCGCGAGTACTTGAAGAAATCGAGTCTTGGCCTGTGGACATTCAGGCCGATTATGCGCACTTGGTTGCGCTTTTAATGGCGCATGGCCCAAGTCTTCGCATGCCGCACTCACGCAGCTTTGGTGATGGTTTGTTGGAGTTTCTAAATGGCTGACCTAGTCTACACCCCTGTGCCGCACGACCACGCGGCCTTTTTGACTAAAGCGCGCTTGCGAAAAGGCTTTAATGAAGCTTATAACGCGCTTGAGCTGGAGTACCAAGTGGCAGACCAAATGCTCAAAGCCCGCGCCCGCGCTGGCCTTACCCAAGATGCTGTGGCATTGCGCATGGGCACCACCAAAAGCGCTGTTTCCCGCCTCGAATCAACGCACAAGCATGTACCTAGTATGGCCACACTCAAGCGCTATGCGATGGCTGTAGGCTGTGAATTGCAGGTGCGGCTGGTGCCTCAGCGAATGGCCTGAGACGGCTACTTTCTTCAAAATGAATGGGTTTCAGATGTTGCAAAGACGACAAGTTAACCAAGTATTGGCTGCACTGGCAGGCACTACGGCACTGCCTTTTGCACAAGGAGTGGCCATGGCCGCAAACCACAAAGCGTGGCGCATGCCTGACGAGGCGGAGCCGCATCTGCGCACTTGGATGGCGTTTGGGGCTAGCAAAGCGGTGTGGGGCAATAAGCTGCATGCGCAGGCGCAGCGGGACTTGGCGGGCATAGCGCTGGCAATCGCTAAGTTTGAACCGGTGAACATGCTGGTGCGGCCTGCCGACATGGCGGTGGCCAGGGCGCTGGTGGGCGCGGCGGTCAGCTTGGTGGAGAGCCCTTTGGACGATTTGTGGATGCGCGATTCTGGGCCGGTGTTTGTGTCTACGCCGCAGGGCGACAAAGCTGCCGTAGACTTTAACTTCAATGGCTGGGGCCAAAAACAAGACTACGACCATGACGCGCTGGTGGCGGGCCTTGTGGCGCAAAAAGCGGGTGTGCAGCGGCTTAAAACATCGCTGGTGCTAGAAGGCGGCGGCATTGAGGTGGATGGCCATGGCACAGCCATCATCACCGAGAGCTGTGTGCTCAATGCCAACCGCAACCCCGGCGTGGGCAAAGCGGCTTGCGAGGCAGAGCTTAAGCGTTTGCTGGGAATCAGCAAAATTATTTGGCTGCCGGGCATCAAGGGCAAAGACATCACCGACGGCCACACCGATTTTTATGCACGCTTTACCCAGCCAGGCACGGTGGTGGCCGCCTATGACCCCGACCCCGAGTCGTTTGACCACGCAGTCACCAAGCGGCATTTAGACATCTTAAAGTCCGCCACCGATGCCCGTGGCCGCAAGCTAGAAGTGGTGGTGCTGCAAGCGCCCACCACCGTGCGCGAGCGGTTTAAAAACGCCAATTTTGCGGCTGGTTATATCAACTTTTATGTATGCAACGGCGCGGTAATCTTGCCCGAGTTTGGCGATGCCGTGGCCGACGGCGCAGCCAAAGCCACGCTCAAGCGCCTGTTTGCATCGCGCGAGGTGGTGCAGCTCAACATTGACGCGATAGCAGCGGGCGGCGGCGGCATACATTGCACCACGCAGCAGCAGCCTGCGTAGGCCTTTTTTGGGTGTTGATACAAGGGCTTGACGACAAAATGACCAATGATTTTCAATTTCTATTGCGGGTGCGCTACGGCGAATGCGATGCGCAGCATGTGGTGTTTAATGCGCGGTATGCAGATTACGCAGACTTGGCGGTGACTGAGTATTTTCGGGTGCTATTTGGTAGCTATAAAGAGTTGCTAGACCGCGGCATCGACACCCAAGTGGTGAAAATGCTGATTGAGTGGAAGGCTCCTGCGCGGTTTGACGACGTGGTGTGCATACGCATAGCACTCAAACACATGGGCAATACCTCATTTACCATGCAGTTTGCCTTTTATGAGCAGTCAGCGATGCGGCATCTGGCCGATGTGGAAATAGTCTATGTGGTGGTGGATGCCAAGACTTACCAAAAAATGCCAATTCCGCCAGACATGCGCAGCGCGTTGGAGCGTGGTGCACCGGGTGTGGTGGTAAACCAGTCGGGTCTGACTCTGGCTTAATTCAGCCTAAATGCAAGCTAAACCAACATAGCTTCCACCTGCGCCAAGCTGGGCATGCCGCCCAATGCACCAACGCCTGTGACTGACAAGGCCGCCGCTGCGTTGGCATAGAGCGCTGCACGCTCAAGCGGCATGCCGTTGGCTAGGCACGCCGCTAGTGCGCCTGTGAGGGTGTCGCCAGCGCCCACGGTGTCGGCCACTTGCACGGGCCAGCCTGCAAATTGCTGTGGTGGGTGGCCGTTGCGGTAGAGCGCGCAGCCGTTGGCTCCTAGGGTGACGATGATGGCTTTCACGCCCATGGCCAATACGGTTTGTGCGGCGCTGGCTAAATCGTCTAAATGGAGTGCAGTTGGCTGGCCACTGGCTTGCTCTGCCTTGGCAGATGTGTCTGAAGCAGTTGCAACGGCAGATGCCGCCAAAGCGCGTAGCTCGCCCTCGTTGGGCGTGATCACATCACACAGGCTAAGCAATGCACGCAGCGCCTCGCTGCTCGGCACAGCAGGCGCGGGGTTAAACACGGTAGCCACACCATGCGCTTGGGCTATGCCAAAGGCCGCCAATGCCACCGCAATCGGCACTTCGTTTGAAGCCACCACCACGCGTGCACCCACAATGGCAGAGTGCGCAGCATCCACATGCGCCACATCCAGTCCTGCATTAGCCCCGGCACTCACCGCAATGCTGTTGTCGCCACTGTCGTACACCAGTATTTGCGCCACGCCACTGGCCTCGCCAGCCGCCCGCACCACATACGCGGTGTCAATGCCTTCGTCGCGCCAAAGCGCAGTGGCCATCCGCCCAAAAGCGTCGTCACCAATCCGCGCTACCAGCGACACCGCAGAGCCCATGCGCGCAGCCGCCACAGCCGCATTCGAGCCCTTGCCGCCGGGTGAGACCGTGAAGCCATGCGCGGCAACCGTTTCCCCCACGGTCAGCGGCCGGGCAATGCGAGAGGTTAAATCTGCATTCCAACTGGCAATACACACCACGCTAGGCTTGGTCACTTCAACCCATACCCCATAGACTGCGGCAGCCAAAGCACGACCTGCGGAAACAAAGTCAAGATTAAAAGCAAAGCCACCAACATGACCAAAAACAACCAGCCTTCGCGCAGCATGTCTTTGATGGGGATGCCAGTGAGCGCATTGGTGACAAAGAGCAGCATGCCAAAGGGCGGGGTAATCAAGCCAATCATCATGTTGATGATGACCACTACCCCAAAGTGGACCAAGTCAATGCCCAATAATTTGGCTGCTGGTAAAAGCATGGGAACAAAAACCAAGAGCATTACCGAAGTGTCAAGAAAGCAGCCTAAGATTAAAAAAATCAGATTCACCAAGAGCAAAAATTGGATTTGCGAGAGTTGCAGTGTTTGCACCCACGCGGCCAGCGCCTGCGGCACGCCCTCAGCCGTGAACGCGTAGTTAAGCAAATACGCGCCCGATATGATGATGGTGATGACGGCACTGGAGCGGGTAGAGTCAAGAAACACGTCGTAAAGCGCTTTCCAGCTTAAAGCGCGGTACACCAAGCCCGAGAGAATGAGCGCATGCAGGGCCGCCACAGCTGCAGCCTCGGTGGGGGTGAACGCACCGCTGTAAATGCCAGACAGCAGCACAATCGGCAGCGACAGCGGCAACGCTCCGCGCCACAAAATCTCGGGGTAGTCGCGCCAAGCAATGGGTTCGTCGCGTGGCATGTTGCGTTTGGTGGCAATGATGTGCACCGCCACCATGAGCACCACGGCCATGAGCAAGCCCGGAATCACGCCGCCCAAAAACAAAGCCCCCACCGATGTGCCCGACACCAGCGCATAAATCACCATGGGAATAGAAGGTGGAATAATAGGACCAATGGTGGCGCTGGCCACCACAATAGCACCTGCAAAGCCGGGGCTGTATTCGGGCTTTTTGAGCATTTGCTTGATAGTGACCAAACCCGGGCCTGCGGCATCGGCTATGGCGCTGCCGCTCATGCCGCTGAACACCACGCTCACCAAAATATCGACCTGCGCCAGACCGCCGCGCATGCGGCCCACGAGGATGCGGCAAAAATCAAAAATACGCTCGCTCACCGTGCCAGCATTCATTAAATTAGCAGCCAAAATAAACAGCGGCACGGCCAGCAGCACATAGCTGTTGTACATGCCGTTTAATATTTGCTCAGCGGCCAGCCCCATGTCTTGGCGCTTGAAGGCCAAATAGGCGATGCCGCTGGCAATCATGCTAAAACCAATGGGCGCGCGCAGCAGCATGCCCAGTGTGAGCACCCCCAGCAATACCCATAAACCGGTTGTCATATGCCTCGCCCTTTGAACACTTGAACCACCGTGGCTATGCCCCGAAGCACCAAGGCCACAAGTAGCAAGACAAAAGGCATGAATACCCAATTAAACGGAATGCCCAGCACGGGCGTGCCCTCGCGCTTCATAAACTGCACATAGTCCCAGCTGCCGGGTAGGGCATAAGCAGCTAAGCCGCCAATCAGCACCGCTCCCAGCAAGGCAAAGCCGCGTTTGGCATTGGCAGGCACAGCGTTATAAAGCAAATCAAAGACCACATGGTCTTTGGTAGGCACCATGGTGGCGCAGGCCCAGAGAATCACCCACACATACAAAACCACGGCCATTTCGTCGGTCCATGGCAGAGGCTTGTTGAAGAAAAAACGGGCGATGATTTGGATCAGAAACACGCCAAAGAGCGTGACAAAGAGGCCAACGCCGATGGCGTTGGCCAGTTGTTGCAAGCGTGAACGCACGAGTGGGGTGCTCTTGGCTTACTTGGTGGCGTTGATGCGGTCTAGCATGCCGGCTGGCCATGTTTTGGCGTATTCAGAGCTGCCATAGGCTTTTTGCACGCTGGAGCGGAAAGCATTCAAATCAGGGGTGACCACTTGCAAGCCTTGCGCCTTGAGATAGTCCACAATTTGGCCTTCTTCGGCGATGCGGTTTTGGTTGTTGTACTGCGCTGCGGCATCTGCGGCGGCTTTTACTTTTTGCTTTTGTGAGGCATTCAAAGCATTCCACGTTTTGTTGCTCAGCGACAAGAAAATACCGTCGACCAAATGGCTGGTCATCACCAGTTGCTTGGTCACTTCAAAAAACTTGGCCGCACGCACGGTGGGCAGCGGGTTGTCTTGGCCGTCAATGGTGCCGGTTTTGAGCGCTAAATACACTTCGCCAAAGGCCAGCGGGGTGGCGGTAGCGCCCAATGCTTCGCCTAAAAACAGCCATTCTTTAGAGCCTGGCATGCGCAGCTTGATGCCTTTCAGATCTGCGGGCGTGCGCACATTGCGGGCCTCGCGCAGGTTCACTTGGCGGGTGCCTAGGTAGACGGTGGACAACACTGTCACGTCCATTTTGTCGGACACTGTTTTGAACAGCTCTGCGCCAATGGGGCCGTTGAACACTTTTTGCTGGTGCGCCGGGTCTTGCACAATGTAGCCAGCGGTGAAGATGGAAAACTCAGGCACTAATTTGGCGATGTCAAAAGCGGAAATAGTGGACAGCTCTAAATTGCCGCGTGCCATGGCGGCTGGCTCTGTGCCCTGCTTAAACAAAGAGGCGTTGAGGTTAATTTGCACGTCAAACTCACCGGGTGCGCTTTTTTCTAGGCTGTCTTTGAACACCGTCCACATTTTGGCGTGCCAGTCATCGGGCACGGCGGGGGTCGATATACGCATGGGCACTTTGGTTTGCGCCAATGCGCTGCTTGCAAAGCCAGCGCAGAGGGCAAGGGCCACGCTGAGCGAAGATGCGCCTGCGATCAGGCTACGGCGGATGAGATGTTTTTGCATGGTGTCTCCTAGGGGGGTTATCAACAGAAAATAGTGAGAAGGCGATTTTACGTGGCGCTTAGCGTGGGGGCATCGGTGTTTGCCAAGGGTCGAAGGCTTTAAATATGCGCCAAGGCTGCGCCAATTGCGCGGTAGCCCTGCCGAATTGCTTGGGACTCGTGCGGCTCCAAATGGCACAGCGGGGCACGCACGTTGAGCCAAGCGTCGTCGCCCAGTTGCTCGGCCAGCATGGTTTTGTAGCCGCACACAAAATTCATGTCGGGGCGAATGCCAAGCAGGCTCAGCAGATCGGCAATTAATTGGCTGTCTTGCGGCGATACGGCTGCTGGATTGCTCACCACGCGGCGCATCAAATGGGGGGCAATATTGGTCAAACCGTTGATCGAGCCCGAGCCGCCTGCCACCATCACTTGGCCCACATGGCCCTCTGAACCTGTAAATATGGACAGCTTGGGAAAAGCTTGGGTCAGAGCCAACGCATGCTCAAGGCTGCCTGCGCTGTCTTTCAAGCCCACCACCTGATCTGGATGCCGTTTCACCAACTCGGCAATCGCTTGGTGCGAGAAGCCATAGGTGCTCATGGCCGGAAAATGGTAGAGCATGAGTTTGAGCTTGGGGTCGCCAATGCCTTGGATGACCTGCGAAATCGCATCAACCACGCCCGCCTCGCGCGGTTGGTTGAAATAAAAGGGTGGCATGAACATTTGGCGGTGCACGCCCAGTGCGCTGGCATGGCGGCCCAGTTCAATAGCGTCGGCCAATGCCAGTGCCGTGGTGGTCACCAAGCATTGCTGCGGTGTGATGCCGCTGGCCAACATGGCTTCGAGCAGTGCTTTGCGCTCAGCGACTGTGAAAGCCGGGCCCTCGCCGGTGGTGCCAAAAAGCGTGACACCGTCGCAGCCCGCTGCGAGCATGCGCTGCGCGTGCGCCAATGCGCGGGTGGTGTCGAGCGTGCCGTCGGCAAAGACTGGGATCAGCAAGGCTGGCCATAGGCCTTGAACATCGGGGTGAAGGGTGGGGGTCAAAGGGGTTTCTCCGTCAGAGTTGTTATGCGGTGGAACGGGTTGTCATGTTGGGCCATTCGCTGCGCACTTGATCCAAAGGTGCATGCATCACGCGGTTGCGTGCACTGTTGATGTGTTCGTGCAAAAGCGCCACTGCTTGTGCTGCATTGCGCTGACGCAGCGCTGCAATAAAGCGCAGGTGTTCTTGCATGGCAGGTATCAGGCGGGCGGGGGTGATGACGCTGTGTTCTAACTTGATCAGGCGTACACGCAGGCTGTTGACACGGTACATCTCCGACACAATGTCGTTGCCCAGCGCATCGACCATGCGGTCATGCAGGCCCCAATCGATGGCTTGTGCATCGTCAAGAAGCTGCGCGTCGGTCGTGGCCTCTGGTTGGATGGCACGCGCCAAGATGGTTTGGTGGCTCAATTCAATCGATTGCAGTTCACTGTCAGTGGCAGTTTGCACAAAATGCAACACGGCTTCCAGCTCAATCATGCTGCGCACTTGGAAGGCATTGCGGATCAATTTGAGGTCAACATGGGCGATTTGCAGGCCGCGCTGGGGCACGGTTTTTATCAACCCCCCCGCTTCTAGCCGAGGAATCATCTCGCGCACGGCACCCAGCGGCATGTCCAGCAAGGCCATGAGCTCGCGCTGGGAAATGAACTGCCCGGGCTGTATGCCACCAGCGAGTATTTGCTGGGTGAAACCTTGGTAGGCCAAGACGCGCTGGCTCACCGCTTCAGGCGCGTGTTTGACCACGGTGAGTGTGGGTTTAGGCTGCATACTGGCTAACATGTTAGTAAGTTTATCACGTAAAATGTGCGCATGACTATTTTTTCTGCGATTTCTAACCACTCCAAAATGGGCCTCGGTGGTGCGCCTTTGGGGAATCTGTTTGAGCCCTTAAGCGACGAGGCTGCGCACAGTGTGTTGTTGGCGGCGCTGGGCAGTGGTTGCCGCAGCTTTGACACCGCGCCGCATTACGGCAATGGCCTGAGTGAATGGCGCTTTGGCCACGCCCTGCGCCGCTTGCCGCGCGGCAGTGTGCAGGTCTCGAGCAAGGTCGGGCGGGTTTTGCTGCCCGACGCACAAGCGCCGCGTGCGCTGAACAACTTTACCGAGTTGCCGCCCTTCACACAACACTGGGATTTTTCAGCCGCTGGCGTGCGCCGCAGCGTGCAAGACAGTCTGCAACGCATGGGCTTGGCAAGGCTGGACACCGTGTTTGTGCACGATTGTGATGTGGTGACCCACGGCGCAGCCTACCCACAGGTTTTGCACCAAGTGCTGCAGGAGGCCTTGCCAGAGCTGCGGCGTATGCAAAAAGAAGGCTTGGTGCGCCACATTGGCTTGGGGGTGAACGATGTTCAGGTGTGCCTCGACGTGCTCGCGCAAGCCGATCTGGACTGCCTGCTGTTGGCAGGCCGCTACACCCTGATTGACCACAGCGCCTTGGTGCAACTGCTGCCGATGTGCGAAAAACGGGGTGTGCGCATCGCCATTGGTGGTGCATTTAACTCAGGTATTTTGGCCACTGGCGTAGGTGGGAAGGGCATAGTGCGCTTCAATTATGAGAGCGCTCCTGCGCATTGGGTAGAGCGGGTGGCAAAAGTAGAGGTTTTGTGCGCCTTACACGGCGTGCCCCTGCGGGCCGCCGCGCTGCAATTCCCTTTGGCGCACCCTGCGGTAGACATTGTGATGCTGGGCGCACGCGAGGTGGCGCAGTGGCAAGACGCGCAGGCCATGGTGCAGTGGCCAATTCCCGCCGCCTTTTGGCAAGCCATGCAAAGCTCCCATCTGCTGCCCGCAGATGCGCCCCTGCCAAGCTAAAACACCATGCACATCGATGCCCATTTTCACAGTTGGCAGCTCGCGCGCGGCGATTACGGCTGGCTAACCCCCGATTTGGGGCCCATTTACCGCGATGTCAGCGTTAGCGACTGGCAGGCAGTGGCGCAGCCCTGTGGGGTGCGCGGGGGGGTGCTGGTGCAAGCAGCGCCCACGCTGGCTGAAACGCAGTATCTGCTGGCGTTGGCAGCCCACCAACCCTGCGTGCTGGGGGTGGTGGGTTGGGGTGACATGGCTGCTCCATCAGCCAGTGCGCAGATAGGGCAGTTGGCAAAAAATACCCTGCTGAAAGGCCTGCGCCCGATGCTGCAAGACATTGCCGACCCAGACTGGATCTTGCAAGCGGCGGTGCAGCCAGCTTTGGACACCATGGCGCAGCTGGGTTTGGTGTTTGACGCACTGGTCAAGCCGGTGCATCTGCCGCGCATTCGCACACTTGCGCTGCGCCACCCCACGCTCAAGATCGTGGTTGACCACGGCGCAAAACCAAATATCGCAGCTGGTCAGTGGCAAGCTTGGGCGCAAGACATGGCGGCTTTGGCCAAGGGGACAAATGCGCTGTGCAAACTCTCTGGCCTGTTCACCGAGGCTAGTTCGTTGCCAGCGCAGGATGCCACCCAGCGCTATGCCGCACACCTGCGCGATTGTTTTGGCGCAGACCGCTTGCTGTGGGGCAGCGACTGGCCGGTGTTGGAGCTGGCGGGCAGCTATGCGGACTGGTGGAGCGCCTGCCAAAGCACGCTGGAACCACTGAGCCCACAAGAGCAGCAGGCCGTCTTGGGGGGCAATGCGCAGCGTGTGTATGGCTTAGCCTCATAAGTAAAACTACAGTGGCTTTTGGCCCAAGCTGTTGCTACGATAGGACTGCACATTTTTCAATCCACTCACACTAGGTAGCCCTTCATGCATCTATTTCGCCGCAAAACAATTGCCTTAATTTTTGGTTGCAGCACTGCATTGCTTGCATACTCAAATAATGCCTTAGCGCAAGAATGGCCTAGTAAGCAAGCTATTAAAATAATAGCGGTTTTCCCGCCTGGCGGATCTGTTGATCAAGTAGCACGTATCTTGGCACAGCCTTTGCAAGCCCAATTAGGCCAAACGGTGATTGTAGAAAACAAGGGCGGCGCGTCGGGCTCTATAGGCGCGGCGCAGGTGGCGGCTTCGCCTGCTGACGGTTACACCTTTGCCGTGGTGTTTGACACCCATGCAGTCAATCCTGCGCTCATTCCCAATATGCCCTTTGACTCCAAGCGCGACCTCACCGCCATCAGCCTCATAGGCACTGCGCCCATGGTGTTGGCCACCTTTGCCGGCAGCGAATACAAAACATTTGCGGACGTAGTGGTAGCCGCTAAGGCCAAAAAAGCCGTCAATTACGGCACCATTGGCAGCGGTTCGTTGGGCCATTTGGCCATGGAACTGATCGGAAAATCCAATGGGCTGGGCTGGCAGCATATTCCTTACAAGGGCGGCGGCCCGCTCATGACCGACGCGGTGGGCGGACACGTGGCACTGTCAATTGCCTCTGTATTTGTCACCAAACCGCATATTGACAGCAAACGCATGCGCCCCTTGGCCGTGACCACCAGCAAACGCAGCCCCGACTTGCCCAATGTGCCCACCATGGCCGAAAGCGGCATTACCGGATTTGAAGCGCCCGCATGGTGGGCCATCTTGGCTCCCGCCAAAACCCCACCCGAGATCATCAAGCGCATGAACGAAGAAGTGAGCAAGGCACTGAAAAACCCCGAAATCACGAAGAAACTCGATGCACAGGGCATCGACATCGTCGGCGGTTCGCCCGAAGTTGCGCGGGTTTTTATCGACAAACAGGCCGAAATTTGGGCCAAAGTGGTCAAAGACAACGCAATTAAGGCCGATTAAGCGCTGTGCAACAGCCGTTTAATGCTCTGGCGACACCCCCAGCGCCACCAAAAACCGCGCCACCATGTTGTAGGTGGCAATGGCCGAGGTGATTTCCACCAGATCGGTGGTTGAAAAATGCGCTTGCATGTGTGCAAACAAGGCATCCTCCACCACCACATGCAGGGTCATCTGGGCGGCGTATTGAACTACTATGTTTTCTATAGCGCTATATGACGGTATGGCGGTGACATTGGTCAATTTATCTGCAAAATATTGTGCAATGCTGGCGTTCAGAGCGTCCAGCTTAGTTTGCGTGCCGCCAGCGGCCAAGTAGTCAGGTGCATGGTGGTGGTATTCATACACCGCGCCAGTGAGCAAGGCCACGGTGCAAATCGCCAGTTCACGCAACTGGCGGTCAGCGCCTAAACCGCTGCGCACGGATTGAAAGTAAACATTCCAGCCGCGTGCCAGTGGTTCGCTCCACAAAAGCGCCTTGTCAAGGTTAATCAGTTCGCCGCCTCGGCGTGCCTTAATGGCATCGACCAATTCGGCGGGTCGGGGGCAGGCGGCGGGAGTCCAGTCGGGAATGCGCATAGAAGATCCTTCAAAATGGGGGATACCCGTAGGATAATCGACCTATGCAAGTGAAATTTACCAAAATGCAAGGTGCAGGCAATGATTTTGTCGTGCTCAATGAAACGCGCGGCCTGCTGGGCCTAAGCGCTGGGCAGTACCGCTTTTTAGCGGACCGGCATTTTGGCGTGGGGGCAGACCAAATCCTCAGTGTGCGGCCCGCTGGCAGCGCGGAGGTGGATTTTTCATATGCCATCCACAATGCCGATGGCGGCGAGGTGGAGCACTGTGGCAACGGTGCACGCTGCTTTGTGCGCTATGTGCGCGAGCGCGGTTTGACGGATAAAACCACCATTCGGGTGAAAACGGTCAACAACACACTAGAGTTGTCCATGCAGCCCGACGGGCGCGTGGTGGTGGACATGGGGCTGCCCGTGTTTGACCACCGCCAGATTCCCTTTCAAATCGGACTATTGCAACTCAAAAAAACCCAATTTTGGGAAAATTATGAAGATGTCACCGTCAAATGGTCATATGTTGCTATAAATAATGTAGTAAAAGAGCAAGTTGCCCAATTTGCCGTGCTGTCCATGGGCAACCCCCATGCCGTGGTGGTGGTGGACGATGTGGACACCACGCCTGTGCAGGCCATTGGGCCCTTGATTGAAGGCCACGCCAGTTTTGCGCGCCGGGTCAATGCGGGCTTTATGCAAATTGTTTCGCGCAGCCAGATCCGCCTGCGTGTGTACGAGCGCGGCGCTGGCGAGACACTGGCCTGTGGCACGGGTGCCTGCGCCGCGGTGGTGGCAGGCATTCGCCATGGGCTGCTCGACCCGCAGGTCGATGTGCATACCCGAGGCGGAATCCTCAGCATTGCATGGGGCGGCTTAGGCCAGCGTGTGCACATGACAGGCCCCGCCACGACCGTATTTGAAGGCACGATCGACATTCCCGACCATTTATAAAACCTACAACTGAGCACCCAATGAACCCATCAGGCATGACCCAAGGCGCAGACGCGCACCCTATCACCGAAGACGACATCGCCAATTTTTTAGCGCAAACTCCCGATTTTTTCATGCGCCACGCCGAGCTGCTGGCCACCGTGCAATTGTCTAGCCCCCACGGCGCACGCGCCGTGAGCTTGGCCGAGCGGCAGGCCGACATGCTGCGCGACAAAATCAAGGGCCTAGAGCAGCGCATCATGGAAATGATCCGCAATGGCAACGAAAACGTCATGATTGCCGATAAATTGCAGCGCTGGACGCGCACCCTGCTGACCACCGCGCGGGCCCGTGAGCTGCCAATGGCGATCACCGAGCAAGTGAAAACCCAGTTTGCCGTGCCCCAAGTGGCCATCAAGGTCTGGGATGTGTCGCCAAGCCTGCTGGCTGAGGACTTTGCCCAAGGCGTCAGCGACGATGCCAAGTCTTTTGCCTCGTCGATCACCGTGCCCTATTGCGGCATCAATTCAGGCCTTGAGGCCGTCCATTGGCTGGCAGACGCTGGGCAAGCCATGTCCATGGCGCTGATTCCGCTGCGTGCGGGGCCTTCAGAACCCGCTTTTGGCATGCTGGTCTTGGCCTCGCCAGACCCACAGCGCTTCAATGCGGGCATGGGCACCGACTTTTTAGAGCGCATTGGCGATTTGGCCAGCGCAGCGCTGTCTAGGCTGCGGGTCTAGCGCCATGGCCGCGCCAGACGCACTGGTGCTGCAGTATTTGGCCTATTGCAGCCACCAAAAGCAACTGGCCGCACGCACACTGGCGCTGTACACCGAAGATTTAGCCAAGCTGCAAGCCCACGCGGCCAAAGTGCCCGTGGCTTTGTCAGAAGTGCACAATGCCCACATCCGCCGCTGGGTGGCGCAGATGCACAGCGCAGGCCGCAGCGGGCGCGGCATAGCGCTGATCCTGTCTGGCTGGCGCGGTTTTTACACATGGTTAGGCAAAGAGGGCTTGGTTAAACTCAACCCCGTACAAGACGTGCGTGCGCCCAAGCAGCCCAAGCCACTGCCCAAAGCCCTGTCGGTGGACGAGGCGGTGCAACTGGCCGCCTACCGCGCCCAGCCCGCGCTTGCTGGCCAACAAGCCCCCCACCTAGACATCCGCGATGCTGCGATTACCGAGCTGCTGTATGGCAGTGGTTTGCGGGTGGGCGAAATCGTGGGGCTCGACGTGGTGGCCAGCAGCAGCGCACGCGGCTGGCTAGACCTGCAAAGCGGCGAGGCGCATGTCTTGGGCAAAGGCAGCAAGCGGCGCAGTGTGCCGCTGGGAAGCAAATCCGTTGAGGCAATGCACGCTTGGCTGGGTGTGCGTGGTGCATTAGCCGCTTCGCCGCGCCATGCAGAGAGCCAGTTCGCCCTGTTTCTAGGCCAAAACGGCACCCGCCTCACCGCCCAAAGCATTTGGCAGCGCCTGAAAATGCGCAGCCAACGCGCGGGCTTGGCCACTGCGGTGCACCCCCACATGCTGCGCCACAGCTTTGCCAGCCATGTGTTGCAAAGCAGCGGCGATTTGCGG
>JANOYR010000247.1:0-3342 GCA_031428975.1 Polaromonas sp.
TACCTTTTGTAGCACTGCAGCTTTGCACGCTTGCCGCAGCACCTTGTCTTGATCACCCATTTGTTTGCCTCTGTCGTTTAACCCGTCTGTGGGTGACAGTTCTAATCGTAGGGGGGTGACATTTCTATTTGGGGCTCACAGGCAAACCCCACCTTTCGCAACGGTGCTAAACTAAACTGGCATCCACCATTCACTCCTACTTCACCCCCAGCCATGACATTACGCCACCTGTTCACCTTAGCCCTTGCATGCCTAGGCGCGCTTGCCACCGTGGCCCATGCCGCGCCGGGCATGCTGCGCATCACCACCAGCCCGGGCGATGCGCAAATATTTATCAATGGCCAGCGCAAAGGCAACAGCCCCAGCCAAGAGGGGCAAACCTTTGCCGTGCGCCTGCCGCAAGGGGAATACACAGTGGAAGCGCGCAAGAGCGATGGCAAAGACTATTACGGCAAAAAGAGTGTGTTTGTGGCCAACGACAGCCTGCAAACGGTGAATATCTCGCTCGCTGAGGTCAAGCTGCCTGCCAAGCCCTATGGCCAAGCGCCCAATGGCAGCGCCAAGCTGGGTGGGCTGGAATGGCTGCGTTGCAGCATTGGCCAATCGTGGAGCGGCAGCAGTTGTACTGGCGAGGCCAAGAAATACACCTTTGAAGAAGCCAAGGTCGCAGCGGATACCTTTAACGCCACTGGCTACGGCGGCAAGCGCGATTGGCGCTTGCCCACGGTGCGCGAGTTAGCCAGCTTGCTTCAGTGCAGCTCTGGGCAGTTCAAAGACAGCGACGATGTAAAGGATGGTGGTGATAAGATCCCAAATAACTGTGGCGGCTCATTCAGCAAACCAACGTTAGATACAAATGTATTCCCTCAAACGCCTACTGACGATAGGTTTTGGTCGTCCTCGCCCGATGTGGGCGATGCCCAGGACGCGTGGTACGTCAATTTCGTCAATGGCAACGTCAGCAGCTACTACCGCTACCTCACCAACTATGTGCGGCTGGTGCGTGCCGGTCAGTAGTTGGGGGCGAAGCCCTTTGGTCTTTCGCTTAGCGCCGCGCAGTCTCTTGCAAGCGGGCAGTACCCCAGCAAGCAGCGCCAGCCGCCACCACCGCAGAAGTTTTTAAAAAATGGCCATGAATGCCAACGGGAGCGCAAATGCAAGCCAGTAGAAAAGTAATGCAGCAAAACCGCCATGCACCCCACAGCGCTGCGCAGCAGCGCCCGCTGGCTATGGCGCTGCTTTTGGCCGCTACGCTGGCCAGCGCGCCGCACAGCGCGCAGGCCTTTAATTTTGACGACCTAGAAAAGGTGGAAAAAACCGAGCGCGGCGAGCGCAAAGCGCGCGAAGCCAAGGCCGCTGCCGCCCGCCGCGAGGAAGAGGCCCGCCGCCAAGCCCAGCAGCAAGCCGACGAAGCCGCCAGACAACGCGCGGCAAGCAGCGGGGGATCGAGCGGCGGTGGCCGCAGCGCTGGCGCTTCATCGGGCGGTGCCGGTGGGCGATACAGCGTCGATAAAGACTACGGTGTTGCATCGTCGCTGGCTTGGTACAAGCGCAGAGTTGATGTTAAATGCGAAGGCGGCCGTAAAAACGGCGAAACACCTTCGGTTTTCTTAACCAATGCTGGCACATGGAATCCGCTGTCTGTTGGTGGCTATTTCAACTCCTTTCAAGCCGCTGCAACAGCTGCATGCAGCTAGCTTTGCTGGCATCAATGGAATCGCACGCAGGGCATGCAGGCGGCACAGAAGCAGGTGATTTGAAAAGAGCTGCGAATCCCAGCGAAATGGCGTTAGCTGGCAAAGCGTTGTAAAATCGCGCTATACTAAATACTATATTTATATACAGCTTTTCAACCCCATTTCCATGACTGACCAAGAACTCAAAGACCTCGTTGCCAGCCTCGCCGTCAAGTCTGAAAAATTAGACGCGCAGATGGCCAAAACAGATGCAAAGCTCGACCGACTTTCAGAAATGTATGGCGGTGTGTCGAGTAATTTGGGTTCAGCAGCGGAAGAATTCTTTTTCAACACCCTGACGGCTAACCCAGAAGTGGGTGGAATCACCTTTGACCGGGTAACACCCAACGTGATGCCCGCCACCAAAACCAAGCAAGGCGAATTCGACATTGTGATGGTCAACGGATCGAGCGTGGCGGTGATTGAGGTGAAATACAAGGTGCACCCCAGCGATATTGAGAAAACCACCCAAAACCTCAAGCGCTACCGCGAGTTTTACCCTGAGCACAAAAACTACAAGCTCTACGGCGGTATTGCAGGCTTTAGCGTGCCAGCCGATGCGGCGCATGCGGCCAAAGCGCAGGGCTTGTTTGTGCTCAAACGGGTGGGGCAGGTGCTTAAAACCGATGCCAAAGACATGCGGGCTTTTCAATAAGCCCCAGTACTCGCGGTAAAGCTCCAAAAACTCAAATCGGATTTGACACCCCACTGACCACATGCCCCGCAGGCACATGGTCAGAGGCCGATTGCACATGGCCGGTTTGGTCGTCAAAGAAAAAATCGGGCTCAAATTCGCGTAAAAACTCTCCTTTGGCTAGGCCACCTAAAAACATGGCTTGGTCCACGTCGATGTTCCAGTTCATGAGCGTGCGAATCGCTCGCTCGTGCGCAGGGGCGCTGCGGGCAGTGACCAAGGCGGTGCGAATGCGCATTTCTGAATTGCCAGCAAGTTGCAGCTTTTGCAGCGCCTCAAGCAGTGGTTTAAATGGCCCGGCGCTCATGGGCCGCGCCGCATGGGCACGTTCGTGCTGCTGAAAGGCGTCGAGTCCGTGCGCCTGAAACACCCGCTCTGCCTCGTCACTGAACAGTACCGTCCTCTCAGGTCGCTCCGGTTACCGAAAGGTCACGCCCCGATGTTCGATTTCGTCCGCAATCACAGCCGCATCATGTTCTTCGTGATCGTGCTGCTGATCTTCCCGTCGTTCGTCTTCTTCGGCGTGCAGGGTTACACCGACTTCAACTCGGCCGGCGGGGCCGCCGTGGCGAAAGTCGACGGACAGAAGATCACGCAGGCCGACTGGGACGCCGCGCACCGCCGCCAGGCCGAACAGATGCGGCGCCAGATGCCCACGCTCGATGCGGCCTTCCTGGACAGCCCCGAGATCAAGCGCGAGACCCTCGAGAACCTGGTGCGCGACCGTGTGTTGAGGAACGCCGCGCAGCGTGCGCACTTCGCCGTCAGCGACGAACGCGTGCAGCGCGAGTTGATGGCGATCCCGCAGCTGGCTGCGCTGCGCCGGCCAGATGGCAGCATGGACCTCGAAGCCTACCGCGCGATGATCGGGGCGCAAGGCATGACGCCGCAGGGCTTCGAGGCCAACGTACG
>JANOYR010000248.1:0-4016 GCA_031428975.1 Polaromonas sp.
GCCGGACTCGCGCATCCGACGCAAGACCTACCTCATCGCCTTCCTCGACGACGCCACCCGGCTGGTGCCGTACTGCGCCTTTTGCCTGTCCGAGAGCACGCAGGCCTTCTTGCCCGTGTTCAAGCAAGCCTTGCTGCGCCGTGGCCTGCCGCAGTAATCGAGAGCTGACGATTACTGCGGTAATCAGCAGGAATCCGTAATGGAGAGGATGGTGAGCAGGGTTCGGCCTGATGGGGGTCGAACGTCGATCTGCTGGTGATTATTTTCTTGATGTCACCCTTGGCTTGGGACTCAACCCGCCAAGGAGATACGTGATGTCAGTCAACACATCGCAGCGCAGCGCGCTGCTTACGAAGTTCAAGGAACATGTCGCTCGGGCACGCTACGGCTCAAGTACTGTTGGTGCCTATGTCGCGGTAGCTGATCACTTCCTCGAGTACCTTTCGAGGCGCAAGGTGCCGATCCAAGAGGTGTGCACCGAGCACGTGTCGGCATTCCTTGGTCGCGAGCTACTTCGATTCTCCCGACGCCATGGGCACCGGCCAGCCTCTATCGGCGATTGGCGTTCTCAACATTCGTCTGGCATCCGCCAGTTGCTACGGTGGGCCAACGGGCGGTTGCCTGTTACCGCTGCACCCCGGTGCCCCTTCGAAGCGTTCTCGCGAGCGCTGTGCGACGAATACGCTCAATGCCTGGACGAGCAACGCGGATTGGCCGCCGCCTCGATTGATGGCCTGGTCGGCGAGGCGCAACGCTTCTTGGTTTGGTACGGCGAAGGCAGGACTACCGACAGCCTCTCGACCATGGCGATCGCAGACATTGACGCCTATCTGCAAACGCGCGCCGCCTCGCTTCGACGCGTCTCGCTCAAGAGCGTCACATATCAACTGCGCTGCTTGCTGCGCTTTGCACATGCCACCGGGCGAACCCGGCGAGACTTCGCGCTGAGCGTGACGTCGCCAACCCTCTATGCACTGGAGTCGATCCCCTCCTGCCTGAACGCCGAGGAGATACGTTGCGTGGTGCAGGCCACGCGCGAGGACCACTCTCCGAAGGGCCTGCGCGACTACGCCATCTTGCTGATGCTTTCGACCTACGGACTTCGGGCCGGCGAGATCGCATGGCTGAAGCTGGAGGACATCGACTGGCGCGCCGATCGCATTTGGGTCCTGCACACCAAGACCGCAACCCGATCGCTCCTTCCGCTGCTTCCGACGGTGGGTGATGCTTTGCTCGCATACCTGCGTCGAGGCCGGCCCGTCACCGACGCCCGAGAGATCTTCATTCGCACTTGCGCACCGTACCGCAGCCTTGCCGACGGTTCCAGTCTCTACACGGTTATACGCGGGCGGCTTGACGCTGCCGGCGTGCAACCCGTTGGCAAGCGCGGGCCACATGCCTTCCGGCATGCGCGCGCCGTCAGCCTGCTACGAGCGGGCGTTTCCCAGAAGGTCATCGGCGATGTGCTTGGCCACCGATCGGCAGCCTCCACGACACCGTACTTGAAGCTCGCCACCGAAGAGCTTCGCAACGTCGCGCTGGAGATACCGATGTGCACCGGGGAGGTGCAGCCATGAGAAGCGGGCCTGACGACAACGGCGACGCCATCGAACGTCATATTCGGCAACTGCGGCCGCGTAATCGCGGCACGATCCGGGTCTACCGCTGCATCCTGCTCGGCTTCCAGCAATTCGTACAGCAGTGCAATGCTTCCACCGCGATCAGCCCGGACATAGTCGAAGCATGGTTGCGCGACCGGGCCAAGTGTTGGCCGATGCATCTCGTGCTCCATCGCGCGCGAATTGTGGACCGGTTTCTGGACCACCTCGCATCCGAGGGATCGATCCTGGGCAACCCACTTGAACAGCTTCGAGTCCGCTACGGTCAGACGGCTGGTGCGCCGATCATGCGCGCGCTGCTGGCGGCGGATTCGGCGCAGGCGCTGGAGGCACAACGACCATTGCCACGGTTCGCAAGCTTCCTCGGCAGCTTCATGCGCGAGCATGTCGAGCGCATGCAGATCCTCGGCCACCGCTACGGAACCGACGCGGCGCGCTTTCTGCGCTTCGACAGATTCCTTCAACACCGGCTCGATCTTGCCGATCAACCTCTGGCAGTCCTGCTGCAACAGTGGGCGGCCGAATTACCGACACTGAACCGCGCGAGCGAGTGCCAGCAGGTCGGTCGCAGTCTTGCCAAGGCCTGGCAGCGCATCGATCCGAGCGTTGAACTTCCCAAGGTTGATCGCCGCCTATCTCGTCTGCTCGTACAGCAACGGCGGCGACCATACATCTACACGCCGCAAGAAGTTTGCCGCCTGCTTGACACCGCTCGCGCGTTTGCTTGTCCACGTTCACCGCTACGCCCGCTCACGCTGTACACGATGATCGTGCTCGCCTACTGCGCCGGACTGCGTCTGGGCGAGTTCGTGCGACTGACGCTGGACGACGTGCATCTGGACGCGGGCGAGATCGCAATTCGCGAGACCAAGTTCTTCAAGTCTCGAACGCTGCCGCTCTCCGACACTGTGCTGGCGGCGTTACGCGAATATCTGGACGCGAGGCGGCTTGCGGGAGCTTCGCAGGACGGCTCAAGCGGATTGTTCTGGCGTGGGCCGGGCGCCACTGCAAGCTATTCGTACGTGATGGTCGAGCACCTTCTTGTGAGCGTACTGCGCCGTGCAGGCTTGAAGCCCGAGAAGGGCCGTGTCGGGCCGCGCATACACGACCTTCGGCATTCAATGGTCGTCAATCGAATGCTTGCGTGGTATCGAGAGGGGATCAACCCCCAGGCGCGCTTACCGTACCTGGCTACCTACCTCGGCCACAAGGACATCAACTCGACGCTCGTTTATCTGACCATCACGCAGGAGTTGCTGCAACAGGCAAGCGAACGCTTTCGGGCCTACGCCGCGCACAGCGTGCACCCCGGACAAGGAGGCTCCCAATGAAGCCGAACGACCCCTTTCCCGGGCTGCTACATGCGTTCTTCTACGAGCGGCTTGTCCAGCAATGCAACGTCTCGGCCCACACGGTACGTTCGTATCGTGATACTTGGCGCCTGTTCCTTCGCTTTGTCGCCGCGCGTCACAAGCGCGCCGTTGCGGGGCTCACCCTCGTCGAACTCACTGCCGCCGAAGTGGCCGCCTTCTTGCAGCACAGTGAGGTCGAGCGCGGCGTCTCGATCGGCACGCGCAACTGTCGACTCGCAGCGCTGCGCAGCTTCTTCCACTTCGTCGCCGAGCGCGAACCGGCGGCAATCTCCCAATGCGCAGCGGTTCTTCACATCCCGACCAAGAAGACTACCAAGCCCGCACCGTGCTACCTCGAGTCGAGCGAGATCGAGGCCATCCTCGCCCAGCCCGATCGCAATTGTCTCGAGGGCCAGCGTGACCACGCGTTGCTGTCCTTCCTCTACAACACTGGCGCGCGCATTCAGGAGGCGCTCGACGTTTGTCCGGCAGCGATCCGATTCGACACGCCGTTGTGCGTGCACCTATTGGGCAAGGGTCGCAAGGAGCGAATCTGTCCGCTGTGGCCAGAGACCGTCGCGCTGCTCAAAGCGCTACTCAAACGACAACCACGCGCCGACGATGAGCCGCTGTTTGTGAACCGCTACGGTGCGCCGCTTGGCGCGTCGGGGGTACGCTTCAAGCTTGCGCAATATGTCGAGGGCGCCGCGCGGATCGTCCCGACGCTGTCATCGAAGAAAGTATCGCCGCATCGGTTCAGGCATGCAACCGCGGTTCACCTGGTCGCCGCAGGAGTTGATGTGACGGTGATTCGTAGCTGGCTCGGGCATGCCCACCTCGACACCACCAATCACTACGCTCAAGCCAACTTGGAGACCAAGCGGGAGGCGCTCGAGAGGCTCGTCCCATCGTCCAAGGTTATGAAGCCACCGCGCTGGAGGCGCGATGCAAGCGTACTTGCCTGGCTTGATTCGCTCTGAGGCAACACGGAAATAATCAGCAGGAGCAGAACCACGGCGCTTGTCCACACGAGGGGCGGCCAACG
>JANOYR010000249.1:0-7005 GCA_031428975.1 Polaromonas sp.
ATGAGCAAATGCCCGCCCGAGAGCAGGCAGGCCACGCTCAGGCGCACTTGGTCGGGTTTGCCCACGATGACCGTGTTAAGCTGCGACAAAAGCGCAGCGAGAAGTTGCTGTGTAGTGTTGGAATCCATCCCGCAACCATACCCGAAAACTGTTACTTTTCATGCGCACAGGTTATTTCACCCACCCTTTTTGCCGCCTCCACGAAATGGGCGACGGCCACCCCGAGTGCCCCGACCGCCTAAGTGCCATTGCCGACCGCCTGATTGCCACCGGTTTGGCCGATGTGCTGGACCAGCGCGAGGCCTCTGAGGCCAGCCTCACCGATATTGAGCTGGCGCACAGCCGCAACCACACCTCGGCCCTGCGCGGCCACAGCGCCCGCTTGGCCGACGACATCGCCGCAGGCGGCCCAGCCCACTTGCAAATCGACCCCGACACCAGTATGAACGGCCACACCTGGGCCGCTAGCCTGCGCGCTGCGGGCGCGGCGCTAGACGCCACCGACGCGGTGATCGCCGGTGAGCTGGACAACGCCTTTTGCGCCGTGCGCCCGCCCGGCCACCACGCCTGCCATGACAAAGCCATGGGTTTTTGTTTTTTTAACAATGTGGCCATTGCCGCTAAATATGCGCTAGAGCGCCATGGCCTGCAGCGCGTGGCGGTAGTCGATTTTGATGTGCACCACGGCAATGGCACCGAAGATATATTGCAAAACGACCCGCGCGTGCTCATGGTGGGCATATTTCAGCACCCGCTCTACCCCTATAGCGGCGAGCAAAGCAGCGCGGCCAACATGCACAACCTGCCCTTGCCCGCCTACACGCGCGGCATGGCGGTGCGCGAGCTGTTTGACACCGATTTATTGCCAAAACTGGATGCGTTCAAGCCCGAAATGGTCTTTATCAGCGCTGGATTTGATGCCCACCGCGAAGACGAACTGGGGCAACTGGGCTTGGTGGAGGCCGATTACGAATGGCTCACCGAGCGCATCAAAGCCATTGCCCTGCGCCATGCTAAGGGGCGGATTGTGAGCTGCCTTGAGGGCGGCTATGCACTCAGTGCCTTGGGGCGCAGCGTGGAGGTGCATATTCGGGTGCTGGCGGGTGTTTAGTGGCTAAGGCTTACCGCTTGCTGGTGTTTTGCTCCGTAAGGGTGCATACTCGGCGTTTTAAACCAACTAAGGATTGACATGACACTTTGCCCTATTGCCGTTGTGGTGGGTTGCGCTAAATGCCCCGCACTCAAAGTTTGCCCTCTCACCAAGGTGCTGGGCGATCAAGACAAGCCGCAAGCGCCAGCCGATGCTTCAAAAGACAAAAAATAATTGGCAGAAAATAAAGAGTAATGGCAGATTCATTGGTACTCCACCACACTGACGCACGCGGTGTGCACACACTCACGCTCAACCATGTGGATACTTTCAACGCCTTGAGCAGCAGCATGATTGCCGCCGTGCAGGCCGTAATCGATGCTGTGGCCGCTGACCCCAAATCGCGGGTGCTGGTGATTGCCGCCAACGGCAATGCTTTTTGCCCGGGTCACAACCTCAAAGACATGGCGGCGAATGTGGGCTTGGATTCCAGCATGGATTACTACCAAGCCTTGTTTGCCCAGTGTTCGCGCATGATGGCCAGCATTGCCAAGCTGCCAGTGCCTGTGGTGGCGCGGGTGCATGCCGTGGCCACTGCGGCTGGCTGCCAACTGGTGGCGCAATGCGACTTGGCAGTGGCCGCCAGCAGTGCCCGCTTTGCCACCAGTGGCATCAATTTTGGCTTGTTTTGTTCTACACCTTCTGTGCCCTTACTGGCTGCTATTCCTCAAAAGTTCGCTATGGAAATGCTAGTAACAGGTGAATTTATTGACGCAACCACGGCACAGCGCTACGGACTGGTTAACCGAGTGGCCGCACCGCAAGACTTAGACGCAGAGTTAGAAAAACTCGTGCAAAGTATTGTCAGCAAACCCCGCGAATCACTGCGCTTGGGCAAAGAGCTGGTTTACCGCCAGCGCGGCTTGGGGCTAGAAGCGGCGTATTTGCTGGCAGGGCAGACCATGGCCGTGAACATGATGCACCCTGATGCGCAAGAGGGGGTACTTGCTTTTGTCGAAAAGCGCCAGCCCGTTTGGCCTAGTTCATCAAGCTAGGCAGCCAAAGACTCAGTTGCGGAAACGCAATGAGCAGCATCAGCACAAAAATCATCACGGCTACAAAAGGCCAGCAGCCTCTGAAAATTGCCCCCAAGCCTACATTGGGCAGCAGGGAATTGATCACAAACAGATTCATCCCCACAGGCGGCGAAATCAGGCCGATTTGCACAATCATCACAATCAGCACACCAAACCACACTGGATCAAAGCCCAGCGCGGTCACAATGGGGAAAAACAGTGGAATCGTGAGCAACACCATGGTCAGCTCTTCCATGACCGTGCCCAGCAGAATATAGATAAACATCATGGCCGTAATCACCATGATGGGGGACAGGCCAAGGCCCGTAATCCAGGACTTGAGCTCGCTGGGCATGCTGGTGAAGTTGACAAAATTGGCGAAAATAGTGGCAGCAATCAGCAGGGTAAACAGCATAGCGGTGGTGCGGGCTGATTCAACCAACACCTGCGACAAAATGGCCCAAGTTAAGCGCCTGCGTGCCAGCGCAAACAAAAATGCCCCCGCTGCCCCAAAGCCAGCGCCCTCAGTGGCGGTGAATATGCCACCATATATACCGCCCAACACCACAAACACCAGCAAAATAACGCCCCAAATCCCGCGCAGCGCCGCCCAGCGCTGCGGCCATGTGCTGCGCTCGCCCGCAGGCGCGTGCGATGGGTCGCGCGCCGTCATCACGGCTATGCCGCACATCATAAGAAAAGCAGTCAAAAGCCCAGGAATCACGCCTGCTGCAAACAATTTGCCAATATTGGTCTCGGTTATGATGCCGTAAATCACCATGATGGTCGAGGGCGGAATCATGATGCCCAGCGTGCCGCCAGCAGCCATCACACCGGTGGACAATGCATCGCTATAACCCAGTTTTTTCATGCTGGGGTAGGCCACTTTGCTCATGGTGGCTGCCGTGGCAATCGACGAACCGCAAATCGCGCCAAAACCCGCGCAAGCGAGCACGGTGGCATGCGCCAAGCCGCCACGCAGGTGGCCAATGAAGGCATAGGCTGCGGCAAACAATTCATGCGCCAGCCCTGCGCGCGCCACAAAATTGCCCATCAAAATAAACAAGGGGATCACCGACAACGTGTAAGCAAAACCTGTTTCGTGCACCACCTGCGCGGTGCTAGCAAAGGCCGGAGCCCACCCGCGTGTGAGCCCAATACCCACCACGCCCACAATGCCCATCGAAAAAGCCAAGGGCATTCGCAACAGCGCCAGCACAAAAATAGCAGCAAAACCAATTAAAGATTCAATCACAGAGCTGCTCCTTCGCCTTCGGCCAGCGCTGCTGCGGGTTGGTATGCCAGCCCGAGGTGTAGCAAACCCGTCAGAAAACACAGTGCCGACATGCCATATATAAACGGTGCTTTAGACAGTTGCAGCTGCGCTGTGGTTTCGCCATTGGCTGCAAACTGGTTGCCCGTTTGCCACATCACATAAGCCAAGCCCAACATGAGCGCGGCGCACAGGCCATGGACCAGCAAATTTTGGATTTTTAAAACCCAAGCTGGCCAAAAGCTGTCTAAAGAATCAAACACCACATGTTCACCCCGTGCGGACACCAAGGGCAGGCCTGCAAAAATCACTACCACCATTAAAAGCTCGGTTAATTCTAGCGAACCAGGAATTGAATGGGACAAGAGCTTGCGCCCCCCCACATCAAAAAACGTAAGTGCCATGATGGCAAATAAAGCGCTGGCACACAGCAAGCCACAGAGCTTTTCGATGGTTTTTTTCATAAGACCCAATAAATAAAACGGCGCTCGCGTTTCCGCCAGCGCCGCAGGGGTGAATTCAGCGCTTAGCTAGCCTTGGCAATTTCTGCGCGGAAATCAGACAACACTTTTTTGGCGTTTTTCAGGCCTTTGGCCTCGGCATCGGCCACCCATTTGCCTTCCAGGGCAGAGGTTCTGGTCTTGATATCGGCCACAAACTTGGCATCGGCCTTGCTCACCTGCACGCCATTGGCCTGCATGAGCGCCAGTGCGCGGCGGTCTACTTTGTCCCAGCCGCGGCCAAAAATGCGTGCAGCCACTTCGCCACTGATGCTGTCTACCGCTTTTTTCTCATCCGCAGTCAGCTTGTCGTATTTGCCTTGGTTCATCACAAACGCAAAGCTGGTGTTGTATAGCCCGCCTGGAAATTGTGTAGCGTATTTAATGACTTTGTCGATTTTGAACGACTCAGTGGATTCTGCGGGGAACAGCGTCCCGTCCATCACGCCGCCAGAGAGCAGTTCATAGGAGTCGGTCGCGGGCTTGAGCGTCACGTTCATGTTCAGCGTTTTGCTGATGTCGTTGACCATGCCGCCACCAATGCGAAATTTCAAGCCGTTCAAGTCTTCTACCTTGGTGATCGGACGCTTGGTGTTAAAGACAATGCCAGGGCCGTGGGTGAAAAAGCTGATGACTTTCATGCCTTGGTGTTCGCCAGCAAACTCAGGGTTCTTCATGGCCACGCGGTTAAACGCCACCGAAATAGGCTCCGAGGTATTGCCCAAAAACGGCAACTCGGCCATGCGGGTGTAGGCGTAACGGCCCGGGGTATAGCCGTGCACAGAGAAAGATACGTCGGCCAAGCCGTTTTTCACTGCGTCAAAAGTGCCCGGAGGTGCCGACACGCCGCGCGGCAAAATATTGCACTTCATTTTGCCTGTAGTTTTTTGCTCCAGTAAATCGCACCATTCTTTTTGCGCCATCGACAAAGTGTGGGTGGGCGGCACCCATGTAGACACGGTGAGCACGGTTTGTGCGGAAACAGCGGTGATGCTGAGTCCGGTCAATGCAAAAAATGATGCTGCGATAAGGTGGAGTTTCATGGCTAGACCCAATATGTTGATACCTTGTAACTTTAGCCGGAATTCATGCCAGTCTGCATACAGACTTACCCCAATTAACCGACCAATGGGTCGGTTAATTGTCGCCAGACCGACAATATTTTGGATTAAAAACTCTACCATGCAGCTTTTGAACTTGTATAATTAAAAATAGAACGATCGTGCTTTTTATTCAGGCACGGTGGGAGTAGCTAAAGTGTCAAATCGCTTGCCCCTTTCAAGCAGGTGCAAGCGACCTAAGGCATACAATGCGGGGTTGACGTGCACGTCAATCATTTTTTGTTTTACTGGAGTGCTTTCCATGAAGGTTTTGGTCGCTGTAAAGCGTGTGGTGGATTACAACGTGAAAGTTCGCGTGAAGTCGGATGGCACTGGCGTAGATATCGCCAACGTCAAAATGAGCATGAACCCTTTTGATGAAATTGCCGTGGAAGAAGCCACGCGCTTGCGCGAAAAAGGGCTGGTCACAGAGGTGATTGCAGTGTCTTGCGGCGTGACGCAATGCCAAGAAACTCTGCGCACGGCCATGGCCATCGGCGCTGACCGCGCAATTTTGGTGGAAACCGCTGAAGAACTGCAGCCACTGGCCGTCGCAAAGTTACTCAAAGCCTTGATCGACAAGGAGCAACCCGGCTTGGTGATATTGGGCAAACAAGCCATTGACGATGACTGCAACCAAACCGGTCAAATGCTGGCCGCCATGGCTGATTTGCCGCAGGCTACATTTGCCAACAAAGTCGAAATCATCGACGGAAAAGCGCATGTCACCCGCGAAGTAGATGGTGGACTAGAAACGATTGCCCTGAGCATGCCTGCGGTGATTACCACCGACTTGCGCCTCAACGAGCCGCGCTATGTGACCTTGCCTAACATTATGAAGGCCAAGAAAAAACAAATGGACATCTTCACCCCAGAAGCACTGGGAGTCGACGTGTCACCCCGCATCAAAACCCTTAAAGTGGTCGAACCCGCCAAGCGCAGCGCTGGCATCATGGTGCCCGATGTGGCCACCCTTGTAGACAAACTCAAAAACACGGCAAAGGTGATCTAAATGGCTTCTTTAGTAATCGCAGAACACAACAACGCGTCGATTAAAGGCGCCACGCTCAACACCGTAACAGCTGCGCTTGCCTGCTGCGGCGATGTGCATATTTTGGTAGCAGGCTCTGACGCTGGCGCGGCAGCCGCCGCCGCAGCACAAATTGCTGGTGTGACCAAAGTAATCCATACTGAGGGCGCGCATTTTGCCCACGGTTTAGCCGAAAACATGGCGGCTCAGGTACTGGCCATTGCCTCTGGTTATTCGCATATTTTGTTTCCTGCCACAGCCTCTGGCAAAAACATAGCGCCCCGCGTGGCCGCCAAGCTGGATGTGAGCCAAATCAGCGACATCACCACCGTGGTCAGCCCCGACACCTTTGAACGCCCGATTTACGCAGGCAATGCCATTGCCACCGTGCAGTCAAGCGACGCCACCAAGGTCATCACCGTGCGCACTACAGGCTTTGACCCAGCAGCCAGCACAGGCGGCTCGGCAGCTATTGAAGTGGTAGCAGGCGTGTCCGACAGCGGCAAGAGCAGCTTCATGGGCTCAGAAATCGCCAAGCTTGACCGCCCCGAGCTCACAGCCGCCAAAATCATTGTGAGCGGTGGCCGCGCCTTGGGCAGCTCCGAAAAATTTGCCGAAGTCATGACCCCACTGGCCGACAAACTCGGCGCAGCCATGGGTGCCAGCCGCGCTGCAGTAGATGCGGGCTACGCGCCCAATGACTGGCAAGTCGGCCAAACAGGAAAAATCGTAGCGCCCCAGCTCTATGTGGCCTGCGGCATCAGTGGCGCCATTCAGCACTTGGCAGGCATGAAAGACAGCAAAGTCATCGTGGCGATCAACAAAGACCCCGAAGCGCCGATATTCAGCGTGGCTGATTTTGGATTGGCAGCGGATTTGTTCACTGCTGTGCCTGAATTGGTGGCGGCGCTTTAAATTTTTAATACGGACTTCCGG
>JANOYR010000250.1:0-8607 GCA_031428975.1 Polaromonas sp.
AATACCAGAAAAAGAAATATAAAACCCTAGGTCTAGCGCCGCCTTGGCGACCGCCATACTTTCTGTGAAGCAATGGAATACGCCTCCCACACTTCCCGCCGTGCCATCTTCGCCCTCTTCTTTCAAAATAGCCAAGGTGTCCGCTGAAGCTTCACGGGTGTGGATTACCAGCGGAAGCGCACTCTCGCGTGCTGCACGGATGTGGGTGCGAAATCGCTCGCGCTGCCACTCCATATCAGCAAGCCCCCTGCCCCCTTTGCGCTCTTGCATTTGGTAATAATCGAGCCCTGTCTCGCCGATGGCCACCACACGGGGCAGCGCGGCGCGTTCGGTCAAATCAGCCACACTAGGCTCGTAAATGCCTTCGTTATCGGGATGCACCCCCACAGTGGACCAAAAATTATGATGCTGTGTAGCCAGCGCATGCACGTCTGGAAATTCCTCTATGGTGGTACAGATGCACAAAGCGCGGGTAACTTGCGCTGCGGCCATTTGGGCGCGGATGTCGGGCAGCTTGTCGCGCAGACTGGGAAAGCTTAAGTGGCAGTGGGAGTCTGTGAACACGTTACACCGTTTGTGTGGGGCGGTCTGAACCAATGTGCGTGCCTAAAATACCCTCAATTTTTAGTTTGAGCTGGCGTGATTTCTCGTCAGCAGGAAACCGAACCCCCACGCCCTGTGCACGATTACCCGCCGCTCGCGCAGGTGTGACCCAGCTAACTTTGCCGGCCACGGGGTAACGCTGCGGGTCATCAGGCAGCGTGAGCAGCACGTAGACATCATCGCCCAGTAAATATTCTCTGGCCGTTGGTATGAATATTCCACCCTCAGTGAATACGGAAATGTAGGCCGCATAGAGTGCCGCTTTTTCTTTGATCGCCAGTTGGATGACACTTGGGCGCGATGAAGTGGGGGCGGCGGCCGAGGCTGTAAGAGGGGCGGCTTTGGTATTCATGGTGTTAAGTGTAGCGCGATAGCTGGCTTATCGGGCTATGGCCAAGGTACTGCGTGCTTGCGCTAAAAGATTTTCTACCAACAATTCTGCTTTCCAAGTGTGGTCGATTGTCTTGGCCAAAGTTTTCAGTTGGTTGGCCCAGGCACCCAAGGCACGTAAACCCGGCGCCTTAGGTAAGGCTTGGGCATCATAAAACCGAGGCTGCGCTCCTACACGAAGCGCCATCAAATCGTGGCAAAGTTTTTGCAGTGCGTCAAGTACTTGCGCCGTGCTGAGGTTGGCTAGAACACTGGTTTGGCCTGTTGCAACACTGCGCGGAATGCTCTGCCAGTGCTCGGCCAGCCCAGATTGCAGAGCATCCAATGCATCCAAAGGCCTTCCGCCTGCGCTAAGCAGGGCGCTGCGCAGGCTCAGTTCAGTCGTTTTAAGTCCTAAATTTGCAGAGGTTTGGGCCAACCAAAGCAGTGCAGCATCTTGGGCCGGCCAGCGCATAGCAAAGGCCTGGCAGCGGCTGCGGATGGTTGGAAGCAGTTGGTGGGCCGCTTCGGTGACTAAGATAAATTTGACATCGCCGACGGGCTCTTCCAGTGTTTTTAAGAGTCCGTTGGCCGTGACATGGTTCATGCGCTCGGCGGGATAAACAAGTACCGCTTTGCCGCGTCCACGGGCATTGGTGCGCTGGGCGAACTCAATGGCAGCTTGCATGGCATCGACACGGATTTCTCGGCTGGGTTTGCGTTTTTTGTCGTCAATGTCAGACTGCGCTTTTTCAGACAAAGGCCAGCCCAGCGCCAACAAAGCCGTTTCTGGCATGAGCATGACCAAATCCGGGTGGGTGCGGGAGGCCACCATGTGGCAACTGGCGCAGTGCCCGCAAGCGGCTTGGCCTTGATTGCCCACCGTTTCACACAACCATGCGCTGGCCAATGCAAGGCCTAACTCGTATTGCCCCAAGCCCGAGGGCCCTTGCAACAACCAAGCATGGCCATTTTGGGCCAGCAGTTCCCCCAGTTGAGCCGTCAACCAAGGGGCTAGTTCGACTTTGGGCAGGTCGACGCCGTCTTCTAGAGTATTGGACACTTCTGTAAATCCACAGCGCGTTTCGGTAGGCGTTGCCTGCGTAAATGGGCATCAAGGTCTTTATGTGCCATCACTTGCTCGCTCCAGTCCTTGGGTGTCTGCCCTGTTGGATGATAGCGTTGTCTTCTTCTTTGCTGTTGCGCTGCATGAGCTTTCTCTCTTCGTCTGTCTTGCTTTGGTCTTCACAACGTTCAGACTTGTCTGAGCGTTGTGAGGAATTTCCCGATTCGTGGATATTTATAGAAATGCACTTAAGTGTGCATTTTAGACGGCAAAGTTCTACGAGTTACCCACTGAGCGGTATCCCATTTGCTGGCCAATAAACCCCTCAAACCCTGCAAGCAAAGCATCTAACTGCACAACATTAGCACCCAACTGGCGTAGCGCGGCGCAGGTGGCCTCTAGTGTGGAAAGCTGGTCTGTGCGATGCGCCTTGCGAATACGGTAGTTGGACGGCGGTGCGTTGTGCAAGGCCAAGCGCGGCAGGATTTGCAGCGCGGGGTTGAGGTGCAGCATTTTGCGGCTTTTGCGCCATGTGGCATCCAACACAACCAGTTGCAGTTGCAGTTGGCTGGGAGCTTGTGTCACAAAATTACGGTCAAGGTAGGGCTCTTTGACTAGACTTGCCTCTGGCGCAAGATGCCGCACACCATCAGCATACACCGCTATTTGCGCCGATTCAGGATAAAGCAAAACTGAGCGGTTGTCGCCATGTAACAAAGCTTGCAAGGCCTGGGGCGCAAACACTTCACCCGTGACCATACGGCTGTTCGGCAAACTCAAATGCAGCAGGCGTGCGCTGCCTTTGGCCTGCGCCACTTCCTCAGGGTGTTGCAAAATCAATACTTGCACGCATTGATGGACGGGCGAAATCCATTGGCAAATGCAGCTAGAGGCTGGGCGCAGGCAGCGTGTGCAAGTGATGCGTTTAGTGTGCTTAGCTGGCTCGTCGTGGGAAATCATGCGCCCAGACTTTGCATAAGCGATTGCATGCATGCCCAAAACAAATCCGTGTGTTGCTAGCCCTTTTTCACCGCCTCGACCAGCCTCAGTGCGCAGCTTTTGGCCATGGCCGCGTCTTTGGCTTCTACCATCACGCGCAGCAGGGGCTCGGTGCCGCTGGCGCGGATCAAAATACGACCGGTGTTGCCCAGTTCGGCTTTCACAGCGGCGGTCTCGGTTTCTAGCAGTTGGTTGGTTTTCCAGTCTTGCCCCGCTAGCAAGCGCACATTGATCAGCTCTTGCGGAAACAGTTCAATGCCATGCAGCAGTTGGGCCAAAGTTTTGCCGCTGCGCTGGGTGGCTTGCAGCACTTGCAGGGCCGTAATGATGCCGTCACCCGTGGTGTGTTTGTCAAGCGCCAACAGGTGGCCCGAGCCTTCGCCGCCTAGCAGCCATTGGTTCTTTTCTAACTCTTCTAAAACATAGCGGTCGCCCACTTTGGCGCGGACAAAGCCCACTCCGCGTGCAGCCAGCGCCAACTCCACACCCATATTGGTCATGAGCGTACCCACAGCGCCCGGCACTTTTTCGCCGCGCTCTAAGCGCTCGTTCACCATCAAAAATAATAGCTCGTCACCGTTGAAAAGCCTGCCTTTGGCATCCACCACCTGCAAGCGGTCGGCATCGCCGTCCAGCGCTATGCCGTAGTCGGCGCGGTTGGCCAAGACACTGCGTACCAGCGCTTCTGGGTGGGTTGCGCCCACCTCTTTGTTGATATTGGTACCGTCGGGTGCGCAACCCATGGCTACCACCTCTGCCCCCAGCTCATGAAAGACTTTAGGTGCAATGTGGTAAGCCGCGCCATGCGCCGCGTCTACCACCACACGCATCCCCTTGAGCGTGAGATCGTTGGCAAAGGTCGATTTGGCAAACTCAATGTAGCGGCCCGCTGCATCGTCTAGGCGGCGGGTTTTGCCCAAATTGGCTGATTCTGCCCATACTGGCGGCTCTAGTAAAGCAGCCTCTACATCTAGCTCCCACGCATCGCTTAGCTTGGAGCCTTGGGCATTAAAAAACTTGATGCCATTGTCCTCAAACGCATTGTGGCTCGCGCTGATGACTACGCCCAGACTAGCCCGCAGCGCACGGGTCAAATACGCCACGCCAGGGGTGGGCAAAGGCCCTAGCAACACCACATCAACCCCCGCGCTGTTAAAGCCAGATTCGAGCGCCGATTCAAGCATGTAGCCTGAAATGCGGGTGTCTTTGCCAATTACCACTGTCGGGCGGTCTTCTGTGCGCTTGAGCACACGGCCTACTGAATGTGCCAAGTTGAGCACAAAATCTGGCGTGATGGGCGATCTGCCCACGGTGCCGCGAATGCCGTCTGTGCCGAAGTATTTACGCATGTTTTGCCTCTTTATATGAAATATTTGCCCAATGTCACCGCCAAATGGCCATTGTTTGCTATGAATTAGTGCGTATTGTGCTGGGTGCTTAAGATTTTAACTGCTTGCCTGCATGGCGGCCAAAATTTTCAAGCCTAGTGCGGTCTCGCGCACATCGTGCACCCGCAGCACCTGTGCGCCCTGCTGCGCCGCTAGCACAGCCGCCACCACACTAGGCAGCATACGCTCGCCCACCCCAAGCCCCGTAACCGCCCCCAAAGACGACTTGCGTGACCAGCCCGCCAATAGGGCGCAACCCAAAGTTTTGAATTGCGCCAACTCCCGCAGCAGGGTGAAATTTTGCACCACCGTTTTGCCAAAACCAATGCCCGGATCAATGCACAGGCGTGTGCTGGATGCCGGCAGATTTTGGTTTGCTGGCGATACATGGAGCGCTGTCGGTGGTGTATTTGTAGCTAATTTTTGAGGCTTTTCAGCCCAATTTCGCTTTGAAATAGCCATTTGTTGCTCTAAAAACAGTAACACTTGCTGAGTCACATTACCCTGCCCGCCTTGCGAACTAGGGGTTTCTTGCATAGGAGATATCTGCATAGAAAGCGGCTCGCCGTGCATGTGCATCAACACCACGCCACAGCGTGGGTGCACCGCCACCGCTTCTTGTGCACCGATTTGGCGTAGCGCCCATACATCGTTGATGATGTCAGCACCGCAGTCCAGCGCTGCGCGCATCACGTCTGCTTTGTAGGTGTCCACAGAAATTGGCACCCCCAACTTCACCGCCTCGCGCAGCACAGGCAGCACCCTTTTGAGCTCGTCCTCAAGCGGCAAAGCTTGTGCCCCGGGGCGAGTCGACTCACCGCCAATGTCTAAAATATCAGCCCCGTCTTTGATCAACTGCTCACAATGCAGGATCGCTGCGCGGGCGCTGCCATGCGTACCGCCATCAGAAAACGAGTCAGGTGTGACGTTGACAATGCCCATTATTTTTGGGGTTGCCAAGTCGATGGTGAAGCGGGAGGTTTGCCAATGCATAGGGCAATTGTGATGCAAAACGGGGCCAAATGCCCCGTTTTTTACTTGTCTTACAGGGCCGAAACCCCGAACGGATCCCCGTACATCAAGCCGCGTTAGGCGCAGGGTTCACCGGATTCACAGCTACAGGCGCAGTACCCGTGCCGCCGCCATCCCCACCACCCGCTGCGGGCGGCTGGCGTGGTGTCCAGTCTTTGTGCGGGCTAGGTGGGCGGCCAGCCATGATGTCGTCTAGCTGGGACATGTCAATGGTTTCCCACTCCAGCAAAGCCTTGGCCATGGCATGCATTTTGTCGCTGTTGTCTTCAATCAGTTTACGTGCCAGCGCGTATTGCGTGTCGATGATGGACCGAATTTCGGCATCGACCTTTTGCATGGTGGTCTCACTCATATTGGTGGTCTTAGTCACCGAGCGGCCCAAAAACACTTCGCCTTCGTTCTCGGCATACACCATAGGGCCCAGCGCATCGGTCATGCCATAGCGCGTCACCATGTCGCGAGCGATCGAGGTGGCGCGTTCAAAGTCGTTGCTCGCACCCGTGGTCATTTGGTTCATGAATACTTCTTCGGCAATGCGACCACCAAACAGCATGGCGATTTGGTTGAGCATGAACTCTTTGTCGTAGCTGTAGCGGTCTTGCGCAGGCAGGCTCATCGTCACGCCCAGTGCGCGGCCGCGTGGGATGATGGTGACTTTGTGCACAGGGTCGCATTTGGGCAGCAAGCGGCCAATCAGGGCGTGGCCAGACTCGTGGTAGGCCGTATTTTTACGCTCCTCTTCGGGCATCACCATGCTCTTGCGCTCTGGACCCATCAAGATTTTGTCTTTGGCTTTTTCAAAATCTTGCATGTCCACCGTGCGGGCATTGCGGCGAGCCGCCATCAGCGCCGCTTCATTACATAGGTTGGCCAAATCGGCACCACTCATGCCAGGCGTGCCACGGGCGATAATGCTGGCGCTCACGTCTTGCGAAATCGGCACTTTGCGCATGTGCACACCCAAAATCTGCTCACGGCCACGAATATCGGGCAACGTCACATACACCTGGCGGTCAAAGCGGCCTGGACGCAGCAGGGCTGCGTCCAAAATGTCAGGCCGGTTGGTCGCAGCCACCACAATCACACCTAAATTGGTTTCAAAACCGTCCATCTCCACCAGCATTTGGTTCAGGGTTTGCTCGCGCTCGTCGTTGCCGCCGCCAAGGCCTGCACCCCGCTGGCGACCCACCGCGTCAATCTCGTCAATAAAAATGATGCAAGGCGCATTTTTCTTGGCGTTTTCAAACATATCGCGCACCCGCGATGCGCCCACGCCCACAAACATTTCGACAAAATCGGAGCCCGAAATGCTGAAGAAAGGGACTTTGGCTTCGCCGGCAATCGACTTGGCCAAAAGCGTTTTACCCGTGCCCGGAGGGCCCACCAGCAGCAAACCGCGCGGAATCCGTCCGCCCAGTTTTTGGTATTTGGTCGGGTCTTTTAAGAAGTCCACCACCTCTTTGACTTCTTCTTTGGCCTCGTCGCAACCCGCCACGTCGGCAAAAGTAACGGTATTGGTGTTTTCGTCCAGCAAGCGGGCTTTGGATTTGCCAAAACTAAACGCCCCGCCCTTGCCGCCGCCCTGCATTTGTCGCATGAAGTACACCCACACGCCAATCAAAAGCAGCATGGGACCCCAGCTGACGAGGATGGTGGTGAGCAACGAGGCTTCTTCGCGTGCTTTCACGTCAAACTTGACACCGTTGGCAATCAAATCGCCCACCAAGCCGCGGTCTAAGTAGGTAGCATTGGTGCGAATGCGGCGGTCGTCTTGGGTGGTAGCAATAATTTCTGTGCCGCCCTGCGCCTCAGAAATCGTCACCGCTTTGATTTGCTTAGCCCGCACCTGCTCTAAAAAGTCAGAGTAACCTACATAACCCGAAGCCGCCCCACTTGGCCCGCGCGTCTCAAATTGCTTGAACACAGTGAACAAAACCAGCCCAATAACGAGCCAAACTGCGACTTTAGAAAACCATTGGTTGTTGTTGTTCAAAACGAACTCCGAGTAAACGATGCAAACGATATGGAGAGTATTTTAGGCGTTTCAAGATGCACTTCGTGGTTTTTGCGGTTTCACGGGAGGTTTGTAGGGCTTCTCAACCCCATTCCCACTAAAAATGTCTCGGAAGACTTGTCGCGGCTAGATTTTGGCTTGAAGGGTTTGACCACTTTGAACGTCTCTCTAAAAAGCTTCACCAGCGGCTCATAAGCGCCCCCCATGAAGAGTTTGACGACCAAAGCGCCTTCAGGTTTGAGCTGGGTTTTGGCAAAATCTACCGCTAGGCCTACCAATTCTTCAATGCGGGCGGCGTCTTGGCTGGCTATGCCGGATAGGTTGGGGGCCATGTCGCTGACTACCACGTCTACTAAACGCACACTTGGCTTTGCAGTGCTCATAGTTTGCTCTACTTTTTGAAGCAACTGCTGCAATACCGCGTGGGTGGTGAAATCGCCCAAAATGAACTCCACGCCTTCGATCGGATCCATGGGCAGGATGTCTAGCGCAATGATATGGCCGTTGAGCTGGCCAGCGGCTGCGCCGTCGGGCGATAGCCTTCTGCGCAGGTATTGGCTCCAAGCGCCGGGCGTGGAGCCCAAATCCACCACCACATGGCCGGGGCGGATGAGTTTGAATTGTTCGTCGATCTCTTTAAGCTTGTAGGCGGCGCGGGCGCGGTAGCCTTGAATCTTGGCAAGTTTGACGTATGTGTCATTAACATGGTCGTTTAACCACGCTTTATTGACTTTTTTCGATTGTGTTTTGACCTTCATAGTCGATAATTGTCCCATGACTAAATTAATTCTCACAATTGCCGACCGAAAAGCGCACCGCGCCGACGCCCACCACCTCGATCCAGTCGTCATGATCGGCAACGATGGCCTGACCGCCAACGTGACAAAAGAGGTGAATATGGCGCTCAACGCGCACGGCCTGATCAAGGTGCGCGTGATGGGCGACGACCGCGAAGCCCGCACCGCCATCTACGAAGAGCTAGCCAACACGCTCAAAGCTGCGCAAATCCAATCAATAGGCAAACTGCTGGTGCTGTGGCGGCCTAAGCTTGACAAGGTCAAAGCCGTGGACGAAGACCGCATGGCGGGCCCTAAAGAGGTGAAAGTGCTCAAATACAGCAGCCGTGGCGGCCAACG
>JANOYR010000251.1:0-44573 GCA_031428975.1 Polaromonas sp.
TTTGGTGACCACGCCGTGCAAGAGCCAGTTGGCCATGTGTTGGCTGCTGATGCGCAGGGTGGCGCGGTCTTCCATGAGGCCTATGTTGTGGATGTCGGGCACTTTGCTGCAGCCCACGCCTTGGTCTACCCAGCGCACCACGTAGCCTAAGATGCCTTGGGCGTTGTTGTCTAGCTCTTGCTGTTTGTCGGCCTCGCTCCAGTTGGGCGTGTTGGTCACGGGCACTTGCAAGATGTTGTCGAGGATGGCGCTTTGCTGGGCGTTGTAGTCGGTAAGTTCCAGCTGGGCTTGCACCTCGCTTACCTTGACTTGGTGGTAATGCAGGGCATGCAGGGTGGCGGCGGTGGGGCTGGGCACCCACGCGGTGTTGGCGCCTGCCAGCGGGTGGCCAATTTTGGCCTTGAGCATGTCGGCCATCAGGTCAGGCATGGCCCACATGCCTTTGCCGATTTGGGCTTTGCCGCGCAGGCCGCAGCTCAGGCCCGCCAACACGTTGTTTTTCTCGTACGCGGCAATCCATGCACTGGTCTTCATGTCGCCTTTGCGGATCATGGGGCCCGCTTGCATGGCGGTGTGCATCTCGTCGCCAGTGCGGTCTAAGAATCCGGTGTTGATGAAGGCCACGCGGGCTTTGGCCTCGGCAATGCAGGCTTTCAGATTGGCGCTGGTGCGGCGCTCTTCGTCCATGATGCCTAGCTTGACGGTGTTGGGTTTGAGCCCCAGCATGGCCTCTACTGCGCCAAACAGTTCGTTGGCAAAGGCCACCTCGGCTGGTCCGTGCATCTTGGGTTTGACGATGTAAACGCTGCCGGTGCGGCTGTTTTTAATGCCAGCGGTTTTGGTGCGCGCCAAGTCGTGCAGGGCAATGGTGGTGGTCACCACCGCGTCCAAAATGCCTTCGGGAATCTCGCGGGTGCTGCCGTCGGCTGCGGTGTACAAAATAGCGGGGTTGGTCATCAAATGCCCCACATTGCGCACAAACATCAGGCTGCGGCCGTGCAGGGTGACGGGTTTGCCTTCGCTGCTGGTGTAAATGCGGTCTGGGTTGAGGCCGCGGGTGAAGGTTTTGCCGCCTTTTTGCACGTCTTCGGTGAGTGTGCCTTTTAATATGCCCAGCCAGTTGCTGTAAGCCAAGACTTTGTCGTCGGCATCCACCACGGCCACGGAGTCTTCAAGGTCTAGGATGGTCGACAGGGCGGATTCCAGCACCAAGTCGCTCACGCCAGCCGGGTCTTTTTTGCCGATGGTGGTGCTGCGGTTGATGATGATGTCGATGTGCAGGCCGTTGTGTTGCAGCAGGAGCGACGAGGGCGCTTTCGGGTCGCCTTGGTAGCCGACGAATTGCGATGGGTCACGCAGGCCGCTGGTGCTGCCGTCGGCCAGCTTCACGCTGAATTTGCCGCCGTGCAGCTTGTATTCCACGGTGTCAAGGTGTGAGCCTTTGCGTAGCGGCGCGGTGCGGTCGAGCACATGGCGGGCGTAGGCAATGACTTTTTTGCCGCGCTTGGGGTTGTAGCCCTTGGGGCCGACTTTTTCGCAGCCTTTGTCTTCGCTGATGGCGTCGGTGCCATACAGCGCGTCATACAGGCTGCCCCAGCGGGCGTTGGCGGCATTGAGCGCGTAGCGGGCGTTCAAAATCGGCACCACCAGTTGCGGGCCAGCCTGCACGGCCAGCTCGGCGTCTACCTTGCTGGTGGTGGCCTTCACACTTTTGGGCATTTTCACCAAATAGCCAATGCTGGTGAGGAATTTACGATACGCGGGCATGTCGGCAATCGGGCCGGGGTGGGCTTTGTGCCATGCGTCTAGCTCGGTTTGCAGGCGGTCGCGCTCGGCCAACAGGGCGATATTTTTAGGCGCTAGCGTGCTGACGATTTGGTCAAAACCCTGCCAAAACGCCTCAGGCGCAACGCCTGTGCCGGGCAGCACTTGGTCGTTGATGAAGGTATGCAGGTTGGAGGCTACTTGCAGGCTGTGGGTTTGGGTTCTGGTGGTCATTTTTTAAATAGCTTAGTAGTTGAAAAGAATAGAAATCGGGGGCAGGACGCAGAGGACGCAAAAGTTACACAGAAGACGCAAAAGGATACCGAAAGAATATGAAATGAATTTATTAGCAGGAAAGGATTGTATTTGGTGTTGGATTAATTTTTAAAACGCTATACATTAAATAGTAACATATGACCATTTGACGATGACATTGGCAGTATTTTCTATAAATTTGGTGTTTTTCGGTATTCTTTTGCGTCTTCTGCGTAACCTTTGCGTCCTCTGCGTCCGGAAGTTTGGAAGTTTGGAAGTTTGGAAGTCCGGTATTCAAAGCCCAGCCAGCCCAAGCACCGCATCCAGCGAGCGCCCCACATGCGTAGGCTGCGTGCCTAGCGCGTCAAAGGGCAGGCCTTGGCGGTTGACCCACAGGGTTTGGTAGCCATACCAGGTGGCGGCTAGCGCGTCCCAGCTGTTGCTGCTGACAAACAATATGTCAGCGGCGGGTAGTCCAAAAGCCGCAGGCCCCAGCGCATACGCGTCGGGGTGGGTTTTGTACTTGCGGATGCCGTCCACGCTGAGCACATGCGCCAGCAGGTTGCCAAAGCCAGCGGATTGCACGGCGGCATGCAGCATGTCGGGTGAGCCGTTGCTCAAAATCCCTGTGGGAATGCCGCGCGCTTGCAAGGCCTCTAGCACGGCTTTGTTTTCTGGAAAAGGGCTCAGTTGTTTGTATTGCGCCATCAGCTGCGCAGCAGCGACTTGCTCTGCATTGCTTAGGCCAACAGTTGGCGAATTTATAGAATTTGAGCCATATGTCACTGTCATATGGTCATTGTTTGCTATTGATTGAATAGCGTATTGCAGCGCAGCCTCCGTCAATGCCCAAAAGTTTTGGTAATGTGCGCCGTGGTTGCTGGTGGTCACCAAGCGGGTGTATTCAATCTGCTTGTCCCGCCACAGCAGTGCCAGCTCCCGCCCGTGGTTAGGAAACAACTTTTCAGCCAGCGCGGTGATGCTGTATACGTCAAACAACGTGCCGTAAGCGTCAAAAATAACGGCGCGGGGTTTGGGTGATGCTTCCGGTGTGTCCATAGTGCAACTGTATTGCATCCCAAAGCCGCCATTAAAGGGCGATAAGTCTAATTATTCGCAACTAAAAGACGGGCAATCGGGGTACGGGTTTTTACAGAACGACTAAATGCTCGGCTTTGGCGCCGCGCACGGCAGACAGCGGGATCGAGTGGTCAAAGGTGACCAGCCGCCCATTGTTTTTCACTGCAAGCCCCAGCAAATAAAGGTCAGTGAGCTGTTTGGGGCTGTGTATTTTGCTGTGGTCAAAAAGCTGGGGGTTGAGCAGGCTGATGTCGTCTGGCCAAAACACGTGGTGCGGTGATGCGCAAATGTCGTGCAAAGTGCTGCTGGCTTCCGAGATGCTGACTCTGAAAGGGTACTTGGGTTGGTTGACTATGCGTACGCAACCATTTTGTGTGAGCGGGCAGCTGGCCCAGCCGTGGTCAAAGTGGTCTGTTAGCCATGCTATAGCCGTCTGGCGAAAGCTGTGCCCGGGGTCGGTCAAGGCGATGAGAAAGTTCACATCCAGTAAGGCGCGCACCTCAAATCCCCTCTTCTTCGCGGATGCGGTTGACCATCTCGTTGGTGACCAGACCGCCCCCTATGCGGCTTGGAAAAGGCTTGAAGCCTAGCTCTTTGAACAGGCGCTCACGCCGCTGTGTGTCAACTGCTTCTTGGGTGTTGACAGGCGGCATGGATTTGGCGCGTTTGCTCTGTGCCGGCGGAGTGGATAGTACCTGTCGCCCCCACTGCGTGATGACCTGACCAATCGTGAGATTGTCTCGGCGGGCATAGTCCTTGGCGGCAATTAACACGTCGTCGGCGATGTCGATGGTGGTGCGCATGGCGTAGCTCCTGATGGTGGGGTAGTTTATTTTAACGCATCACGCATCACGCATCACGCATCAAATTCAATGCGCTAATTGTCAACCCAGCAATGCGCTCAAGCGCCCCGCCGCCTCCCGCACAGGTGCAATATGCGCCTCGTTGTAGCGCGTAGCAGGCATGGTCAAAATCAGCGCGCCAGCCAGCGGCGGCAGTGGCATGTCGGCACTGGCCAGCGGAAAATCGGGTGCGTTGCCTTTGAACACAGGAGCGCTGATACCCGCCACCTCCGCGTCGCGGTGTCCCGCCGCAGCCATGAATCCTTCGCGGCGCACGGTGGCCAAAATATTTAAGGTTTTTAAGCCCAATGTCACTGTCAAATGGTCGTTGTATGCTAACAAAACCATAGCGCCAGTGCCTCTGTAGATGGGCAGCATATCGCCCGCTTTGTAGTGGTCTCGAATCGGCTGGTCGCTGTCTACCCTAAACAGGCTCATGCGCTGCAAATGTGTGCCGCTGCCCCACAGCACATGAAAGGCCGCACTCTCGCGGGTGAGTGCCACCAGCGCCCGCAGCGCAGGCAGCACCGCCCGTTCCAGTGAAAAAGCCGCCGCATACACTTGGTGTAGCCGCGCCACGCCATGTCCCAACACATAGCGGCCATCGGGCAGGCGCTCGATCAGCATGGCGTGTTCCAGCGAGGCGGCCAGCCGCAGCACCGTGCTTTTGTAAAGCCCCGTGCGCTCGGCCAGCGTGGCCAAAGCCAGTGGCGCGTCGTTGGCTTTAAACACCTGCAACAGGCTCAGCGCCCGGTCCACGGCGGCTACGCCACCCGAGGCAGCGTTTTGGTCAGACATGGAGGCGCTGGCGGCTTTGCGGGGCATGGTTTGAATTGACTTAGGTTTAAGAGTGTGGTGTAATTCTATCTGTTAAATTATTAATTCTATAAGATAGAACAATAAATAAGCACCATTGCATCTAACCCGCCAGAAAAACACCATGTCCCCAGAAATCCATATCTCAGAAGTGGGCCCACGTGACGGCTTGCAGGCCGTGGCACGCACCATGGCCACAGCCGACAAAATGCGTTGGATTGACGCGCTGCACGCTGCTGGGGTGCAAGAAATCGAGGTGGCCTCTTTTGTGCCAGCGCATTTAATGCCGCAAATGGCCGATGCCGAATCAATAGTGCGCTATGCAGTGGGCAAATCTGGCTTAACCGTGGTGGCACTCGTGCCCAACCTAAAGGGCGCACAGGCCGCTATAGCCGCAGGCGCACACAAAATCACCGTGCCCTGCTCGGCCAGTGTGGCCCACAGCTTGGCCAATGTGCGCAAAACCCGTGAGCAAATGGTGGCCGAAGTGCGCAGCATTGTGCAGCTGCGCGACGACACGGCACCCCATGTGTCGGTGGAGGCGGGCATCAGCGTGGCCTTTGGCTGCACCTTGCAAGGCAGTGTGCCAGACGATGACGTGCTGTGGTTGCTAGAGCAAGTTATTCAGGCAGGGGCTGACGAATCTGGCTTGGCTGACACCACGGGCATGGCCAATCCCGCGCAGGTGCGGCGCATCTACAAGCGTGCCATAGCCGCCGTGGGCATAGACAAAATAGGCGCAGCCCATATGCACAATACGCGCGGTTTGGGGCTGGCTAACTGCTTAGCCGCCTACGAAGAGGGCATCCGCGCTTTTGACAGCTCTTTGGCGGGTTTGGGCGGCTGCCCCCACGCCCCGGGCGCGTCAGGCAATGTGGTGACCGAAGACTTGGTGATGATGTTTGAAGCCATGGGCTTGCACACCGGCATTGACCTGCTCAAGCTGATTGCCGCCCGCGCACCCTTGGCCGCAGGCTTACCCGGCGAGCCGCTGTACGGCATGACGGCGTTGGCGGGTTTGCCGCTGGGCTTTGTGTATGCCAACGGCCGCACAGTTGCCATTTAAATCTGGATACGCCCGAAAATGCAAACAAACCCCAAACTCCCCTACCAAGGCCTGCGCATGGTCGAGTTCACCCACATGGTGATGGGCCCCACCTGCGGCATGTTGTTTGCCGATTTGGGGGCTGAGGTGATCAAAGTCGAACCCCCCAAGGGCGACGGCACGCGGCATTTACTGGGTGCAGGCGCAGGCTTTTACCCTATGTTTAACCGCAACAAAAAATCTTTGGTACTCGATTTGAAAACGCCAGAGGGACGCGAAGCGGTCATGAAGCTCATTGCCACGGCAGACCTCGTGAGCCACAACTTTCGCCCCGAGACCATGGCCGCACAGGGCTTGGACTACGCCAGCCTCAAAAAACTCAACCCCCGCCTCATCTATATAGCGCTTAAAGGCTTTTTGCCCGGCCCCTACGAGCACCGCACCGCCCTGGACGAGGTGGTGCAAATGATGGGCGGTTTGGCCTACATGACAGGGCCCGCAGGCCAGCCCCTGCGTGCAGGCACCAGTGTGAACGACATCATGGGCGGGCTTTTTGGCGGTATCGCCGCCATGGCTGCTCTGGCACAGCGCGAAACCACAGGCCTAGGCCAAGAGGTGCAATCTGCCCTCTATGAAAACAATATATTTTTAGTCGCGCAACACATGATGCAATACGCCGTCACAGGGCAAAAAGCCGACCCCATGCCCAACCGCATCTCGGCATGGGCGGTCTACGACGTGTTCACCGTGAAAGGCGGCGAGCAAATATTTTTATCGGCAGTCAGTGACAAGCAGTGGTTGGTCATGTGCGATGCCTTTGGCTTTGACGACCTCAAAGCCAACCCCAGCTATGCCAGCAACAACGCCCGTGTGCGCGAGCGCCCCAGTTTGCTACCAATGCTGCGCGAGCGGTTTGCGGCCTACAGCGCCCAAGCCTTGGCAGATATTTTTGAAGCCCATGGCCTGCCCTATGCCCCCATCAAAGCGCCGCACGAGCTCATGGACGACCCGCACCTGCTGGCCAGCGGCGGCCTAGCGCCCATCACCCTGCCCGATGGTCGCGCAGCCCACACCGTGCTTTTGCCTTTTGCTATGGACGGCCAGCGCATGGGCGTGCGCATGAACGCACCTGCGCTGGGCGAACACAGCGTCGACATACTGGGCGAGCTGGGCTACAGCAGCGCCCAAGCCCAAGCCCTGTGCGCCACCGCGTAAGCGCAAACAACCCAGCAACCCAGAAAAAAAAGAGACCCTATGATCACACGCCGAACCCTCATCACAAGCAGTGCCATTTTGGCCAGCAGTGTAGCCGCCCCAGTGTTTGCCCAGAGCGACAAACCCATACGATTTATTTTGCCCGTAGGTGCAGGTTCGGGCGTAGACGGCATTGCCCGCGCGGCAGGCCCATCGCTGGCCAAAGCCTTAGGCCAAGCGGTGGTGTTCGACAACCAGCCGGGGGCGGGCGGTGTGGTGGGTACCGCTGCGCTCGTCAAATCGGCATCCGACGGCCAAACCCTGTCCATCGTGTCCAATAACCACGTGATCTACCCCAGCGTGCTCAAATCGCTGCCTTTTGACCCGCTGGCCGACATCAGCCCCATTGCATTGCTGGGAGCAACACCGATGGTCTTGGTGGTCAACCCAGCCAAGGTGGCAGCCAAAAATATGCAAGAACTGGTAGCGCTGCTGAAAGCTAGTCCCGGAAAATACAACTATGCCTCCAGTGGCAACGGCACTATTTTGCATCTGGCCATGGAGTTGTTTAAAGAAGTGACCAACACCTTTGTCACCCATATTCCCTACCGTGGTTTTGGCGACATGTTGCGCGATATTGTGGGCGGGCAAGTGGACATGGGCGTGGGCGCGCTGCCCGCCGTGCTGTCGCAAGTGAAATCTGGCGCATTACGCGCGATTTGCATTGCATCACCCCAGCGCTCAGCCGCTGCGCCCGACATAGCCACCGCTGTGGAGCAGGGCTTTCCGCGGTATGTGGTGGACGGTTGGTTTGCCGCTGTAGCCCCCAAAGGCCTGCCCGCCGCCCAGCTCAAACGCCTGCACGAGGCATTTGCCAGCGCTTTTGCCTCCGACGAAGTCAAAGCCGCCATGGCCAGACAGGGCAACAGCATCAACGTGTCGTCGCCTGAGGTTACCGCCGCCTTTTTCAAATCGGAGTTGGTTAAATACGCTGCGCTGGTGAAAAGGGCTGGGGTAATAGCGCAATAAAAAATGCACAAAGAAATGTGCTTATGTCGCTGTCAAATAGGCATAGTTAGCTATTAATAAAGGAGTAATATACCACCATTAAAAAGCCAAGCTAAGCACAGCGTATCATCACCCCACCATGGACAAACTCAAACAGCTTGAAACCTTCGTTTCTGTTGCCGCCAAAGGCAGTCTCACGGCGGCAGCGCAGGCTGAGGGCGTGGCGGCGGCCATTATGGGGCGCAGATTAGATGCGCTAGAAGAGCGGCTGGGCGTCAAGCTGCTGCTGCGCACCACGCGGCGTATCAGCCTTACCCACGAGGGCAGCGCGTTTTTAGAAGACTGCCAGCGCTTGCTGGCTGAATTGGCCAACGCAGAAGCCAGCGTGAGCGCTGGAGGCATCAAGGCAAGCGGGCATTTGCATATCACCGCTCCGGCTGGATTTGGTCGCCGCCATGTCGCACCCTTGGTGCCTAAATTTCATGACCTGCACCGTGATGTGCGGGTATCGCTCAATTTGTCCGACCGCGTGGTTGACTTGGCGGCCGAGGGCTTTGACTGCGCAGTGCGGGTGGGCGATTTGCCCGATTCGTCGCTGGTGAGCGTGCGCTTGGCCGACAACCGCCGCCTGTGCGTGGCCACACCCAAATACCTGCAGCAGCACGGCACCCCCCAGCATCCCAGCGAGCTCCACAAGTTTGACTGCTTGGTGCTTTCTGGTGATGGCTCGCAGTCGCGCGGCTGGGCATTCAGTGTGGACGGCGAGGTGCAGCACACTCGACCAAGAGGTCCTTTGGACTGCTCGGATGGGCAAATTTTGCACGAGTGGTGTTTGGCGGGGTACGGCATTGCGTGGCGCAGCACCTGGGAGGTAGAAGGCGACATAGCCGCTGGCCGCTTGGTGCAGGTGCTGGCAGACTTTGCTGCGCCGCCCAATGGCATTTACGCAGTATTTCCGCAGCGCAAGCACCTGCCTTTGCGCGTGCGCCTGTGGGTCGATTATTTAAAGCAACAATACAGCCTGCAAGCCTATTGGAAGCCATAAAGACGCCGCATTGCTTCTTACAATCGCAATGCCCACCGCCAACGCATCCGTTTGGCGTAAATCGAGTCCATGAGTATTTCCCACGCTATTCTTTCCGAAATTTTTGGCTACCACGCTTTTCGTGGCCACCAAGAAGCCGCCATCGCCCATGTGACGGCGGGGGGCGACGCGCTGGTGCTCATGCCCACTGGCGGCGGCAAATCGCTGTGCTACCAAATTCCGGCCATTGCCAGAGCCCGCGCGGGCCATGGCGTAGCCATCGTGGTGTCGCCCCTAATTGCGCTGATGCACGACCAAGTGGGCGCGCTGCAAGAGGCTGGCGTGCATGCGGACTTTCTCAATTCAACGCTGGACTCGATGCAAGCCGCCGATGTAGAAAAGCGCATGTTCAGCGGGGCGATTACGCTTTTATATGTAGCGCCCGAGCGTTTGAACACACCACGCTTTTTGGCATTACTCACATCGCTGTATGAGCGCAACCAACTGAGCATGTTTGCCATTGACGAGGTGCATTGCGTGAGCCAGTGGGGGCACGATTTTCGGCCTGAATACCGCAGCCTCACGCTCTTGCATGAGCGCTTTCCCAATGTGCCGCGTGTGGCGCTCACCGCCACGGCCGATGCGCTCACCCGCAGCGACATTGTGGAGCGCCTAGAGCTGCAAAGTGCAGCGCAATATGTGAGCAGCTTTGACCGCCCCAATATCCGCTACAAAATTGTAGAAAAGGTAGATGCGCGCAAGCAGCTGCTCAAATTCATCCAGTCTGAGCATGCGGGCGACGCAGGCATTGTGTATTGCCAGTCGCGCAAAAAGGTGGAAGAAACCTCGGCGTATTTAGAAGAGCAGGGCATTCGCTCATTGCCCTACCATGCGGGGCTAGACATGCAGCTGCGCCAAGCCAACCAAGACGCTTTTTTGCGCACCGAGCTGGGCGAAGACAATATCGTGATGGTGGCCACCATTGCTTTTGGCATGGGCATTGACAAACCCAATGTGCGCTTTGTGGCGCACCTTGACATGCCCAAAAACATCGAAGGCTATTACCAAGAAACAGGCCGTGCAGGCCGCGACGGCGAGAGCGCCAACGCATGGATGGCCTATGGCCTGCAAGACGTGGTGAACCAGCGCCGCATGATCGACGAGAGCCCCGCCAATGATGCCTACAAAACGGTCATGCGCGGTAAGCTCGAAGCCCTGCTGGGATTAGCCGAGGCCACCGACTGCCGCCGCGCGCGGTTGTTGCGCTATTTTGGGCAAGAGGCGTTGGCTGGCGATGGGAATCCTGAAAGCTTGGGCGCAGGCCAACCGCGCTACACCTGTGGCAATTGCGACAACTGCCTGACCCCCGCCGTGGTCTGGGATGCCACCGAGGCGGCGCGCAAGGCGCTGTCTTGCATTTACCGCGTGCAGCAGTCCACTGGCATCGGCTTTGGCGCAGGGCACATCATGGATATTTTGCGCGGCAAAAAAACCGACAAAATGGCGCAATTTGGCCACGAAAGCCTGAGCACCTTTGGCATTGGCGCCGACATCAGCGAGCAGCAGTGGCGCAGCGTGCTGCGCCAGCTCATTGCCATAGGCGCGTTGCGCGTGGATGCGCAGGCGTTCAACACCTTGGCCCTCACCGACATGTCGCGTGCCGTGCTCAAAGGCGAAATCGCCATCGAGGTGCGCGAATCCGCCAAGGCCGCAGCACCAGAGCCACGGGCAGCTAAGCGCTACAAATCTGGCAGCGCTGCGCCCGATGCTGCTAAGCCAAAAATGCTACCTGCTGATCTGTCGGTCGATGCGCAAGAACGTTTTATGGCGCTCAAAGCATGGCGCACCGAAGTGGCAAAAGAGCACAATCTACCCGCCTATGTGATCTTTCATGACGCCACGCTGGTAGCCATTGCCAACAGTGCCCCACAAAACCAACAGGCCCTGTCGCAAATCAGCGGCTTAGGCGCACGCAAGCTGGCCACCTATGGAGACGATGTCTTGCGCATTGTGGCTGGGGCTGCACCTAAAGCTGTATCTGGCGGTGCTGATGCGCACGCCTATGAAACCAGTGACGACACGGGCTACGAAGAGCAGATTTAGGCTCTGAGCAATTCAAAAAACTACTGAATAAACCCCATACCCCGCGCCTCGCGCACTTCGGGCTTGATGCGGTGCTCGGCCTCAAGTTGCTCCATGAATTCATCGGACGTGAAGCTGGTAGCCAAAATGTCGGTTTGGCGTTTGACGGACGCAAAATCGCCGGGGCATAACTGCTCTAGCTTGGCCAGCCGTGCGCGAATGCTTGCTTCAAACTTGTTCGCCTCACCCGCCAGCGCTTCGGTGATGAACATGCGTTCGCGCTGTTCTTTGGTCAAAGGCTTGAACTTGATTTTGAATGTGAAACGCCGTAGCGCCGCTTGGTCAATTCTGTCGAGCAAATTGGTGGTGCAAATGAAGATGCTGTTGTAGCGCTCCATTTGTTGCAGCATTTCATTTACCTCAGTCACTTCGTAGGTGCGCTGTGCGCCACGGCGGTCTTGCAAAAAACTGTCGGCCTCATCTAGCAGGAGCACGGCCTTCTCCGCCTCGGCTTCTTTGAACATGGCGGCCATGTTTTGCTCGGTTTCGCCCACGAATTTACTCACCAAATCGCTGGCTTGTTTGACAATGAGTGTTTTGCCTAGCGCCCGGGCCACATGCTCGCCCAGCGCGGTTTTGCCTGTGCCCGGCGCACCATAAAAGCACAGTGTGCCATGTCCACGCGCCTTGAGCGCGTCCACAATGCGCGGTATGTCAAAGCGCGTTTCCACATGCAGCATGTCCAAGTCGTAAGTGGTGACCTGCTTGCGCCCTTTGTTGTCGGCAGGCTTATTGCCCAGTGCCTCGTCAGAATTTTTCAGTTGCCGCTCAATCAGCGACTCAAACTGCGACACCTCTTTGTCGGCGGCGCAGGCAAGGTCCGCAAAGCGCACTGCGGTGCGGATTTGCGCAGGCGTGAGGCCTTTGCGCTCGGTGAGCTTGGACACAAAGGCATCGCTCACACCCACGCCATCGAGCGTTTTGCGCACGAGCTGCTCGCGCGCGCCAGGCGGTGGCGATTTGAGCTCTAGGTGGTAAGCAAAGCGGCGGCGAAACGCAGGGTCAATTTGCTCGATGCGGTTGGTCACCCAAATGGTGGGCACGGCATTGGCCTCTAGGATTTGGTTCACCCAAGCCTTGCCGTTCACACTGTGCCCCACGGCAGAGGCCATGGTCTGCTGCTCTTGGCGCGCCATGAGCTGGGCGGCATCTACGCTAATGGGCGGAAACACATCTTCCACTTCGTCAAACAAAAGCGTGGCCTTTTGTGCGCCCTTGAGAAACACCTGCGCGATTTGCAAGGAGCGGTAGCGGTCGCGCCCACTCAATGAATTGCCATCACGGTCAGCGTATTCCACCTCAAAAAGCTCTAGCCCAGCCGATTGCGCCACCACTTTGGCCAACTCGGTTTTGCCGGTGCCTGGCGGGCCATAAAGCAGCACATTCACGCCCAGCTCTTTGCGCTCCACAGCATTGCGCATCAGCCCCACCAGCACGTCAACTTCGTCAGATACAAAATGAAAATCCTTTGCCGCAAGCTCGGTTTTTGACGCGGGCCGGGTGAACACCGCCATCAGCTCGTTTTGGTCACGGTACTCGCGCATCAGCACGGGCGGCAGCTTTTCACTGACCTTCATCAGATCGGCCAAATCGGTGATGTTGTGCTCAGAGATTAGGTTTTCCACCAAACCAATGCGCTCCAGCCGCGATCCTGCGCGCAGCGCCTCGCCCACTTCGCTGGCTTTCACCCCCGCTAAATCGGCAATAGCGGCGTAGGCTTCGGGCGCATTGTTAACCTTAAATTCCACCAACAAACTGCGCAAATCGCGCTGGTAGCGTGCCAGCGTGCCGTAGAGCAAAAGGGCGCGTTCGGCCTTGTTAAGCTGCAAAAGCCCCGCCAAAGCGTCGATGTTTTTTTCCACCAACGTGGAATGCTTTTTTAGCGCATGGGTGAGCCAATCGCCCGTGCTAGACAAGACGGTGAGCAAGTCTTTGGGGGAGTCTTTGGCGTATTCATCAAGGTAAAAAAACAAGGTGCCTTCTTCATATGGGCCGCGCCATGCACCGTGTTTGTCTAAAAACTCGCCGTTAGACAAGGCTTCGTGGCCACGCCAAAATTCATTGCCCACGCAGCGGCGGCTAAGAAACTCACGCACCCGCTCCAGAACATGGATGGGCCAAACGATGTGGCGGCCAGCCAGCGAGAGCAGGCTGTTAAGGTCACGGCGCACGTTGAACTTAGCACCCTGCTTGGCGGCCAAGCTCAGTACAAAATGCGAGCACATCAAATCCATCAACGGGGCGTTGTGCAAACCCGGTGAGCTTAAGAATTGATCCCCAACCGACACAGAGCGCTTGACCATGCATGTCTCCAAAGGGCAAGCCGCACAAAGCAGCCCGCAGAACTACGATAACGCAGCTTCTGTGATTTGGGAAGACAAGGGGTTATACGGGTTGTGTGAAATACGCCACACTTAGGCGCTTGGTGCAGCGCGGTGAACCTACTTTAGCCAGCCGCGCTTTCGGAAGTACCACATAGGCACCAAGGCACTGCACAGCATCAGGCCCAGCGCCATGGGATAGCCATAACTCCAGTCTAGCTCTGGAAATGCTTTGAAATTCATGCCGTAGATGCTGGCAATGAGTGTGGGCGGCAGCAGCGCCACGCTGGCCACAGAGAAAATCTTGATAATTTTATTTTGGTTGATGTTGATGAAACCCACCGTGGCATCCATCAAGAAGTTGATTTTGTCAAAAAGAAAAGCGGTGTGCGAGTCCAGCGAGTCAATGTCGCGCAAAATTTGCCGCGCTTCCTCAAACTGCTCGGGCGCGAGCATTTTGCTGCGCATCATAAAGCTCACCGCGCGGCGCGTGTCCATTACGTTGCGACGAATGCGGCCGTTCAAGTCTTCTTGGCGGGCAATAGTGGCCAGCACCTCGCCTGCCAATTGGTCGGTAACGTCGCCCTTTAGCACCTTGCCGCTTACGGCTTCTAGCGCATCGTGAATGCCTTCGAGCGCGTCGGCTGAAAACTCTGCATCTGCGTCAAACAACTTGAGCAGCACCTCGCGCGAATCCTCAATCAAGCCCGGCATGCGCCTTGCACGCATGCGCAAAAGTCGAAACACGGGCACATCTTCGTCGTGGATAGAAAATAAAATCCCTTTGCTCTTGAGCTCGGGATTGTTCAAATTCAAAATAAACGCCACGCGCGCGGTGCGTGGGTCGGCGGCATCGTCAATCAAAAAGTCAGAGCGAATATGCAGGTCGCCGTTGTCTTCTTCGTAAAAGCGGGCAGACTCTTCAATGTCCTCGTCCATCGCATCATCGGGAATCGACAACCCGTAATGCTGCTTCACCCAGCGCTTTTCTTCTAGTGTGGGAGTTTCAAGGTCAACCCAAATAGGGTTGAATTTGCCCAGCTCTTCCAAAGATTCGATCTCTTCTTGGAACAGGCGGCCATTGGCCAGAGTAAAAATATTCAGCATGGAGACTCCGCTCGTACAAATGCAAGGTGGGCTGGGGTGTGGCTTTCAGCCCCAGCTGTGCGCGGGTGCCAAAAGCTACCAACTGGGGTAGTTTTCCAAGAAAGTAACTCCGTAGTGAACAAGATTTGGATTATCCGCTAAAGTCAGCGCCAACTATGCACCAAACACTCACTTTGCGCCGCGAAACGTGGCTACTTTTGTCTTTAGCGGGCATTCAATTCACCCACATCATGGACTTTATGATCATGATGCCACTGGGCCCGCAGTTCACTCAAATTTTCCAGATCACAGACGCGCAGTTTGGTTTTTTAGTTTCCGCCTACACTTTGGCCGCAGGCGTTTCAGGCTTGCTCGCTTCGTTGTATATCGACCGTTTTGGGCGCAAGCGATTACTTTTGGTGATGTACACCATGTTTGCAGTGGCTACTCTGGCCTGTGGCTTGGCGCACACTTATGGAACCTTGATGCTTGCGCGCATTGCAGCGGGTGTTTTTGGAGGCGTATTGTCGGCTTTGGTGCAAACGATTGTGGCCGATATCGTGCCTTTTGAGCGACGCGGTAAAGCCATGGGAATTGTGATGTCGGCATTTTCAGTTGCCACGGTGGCGGGTGTTCCCAGTGGTTTATTTTTAGCAGCACATTTCGATTGGCATATGCCGTTTTTTGTCATTGCAGGGGTGAGTCTGTGTTTGGCTGCCATTGCGGGGCTGAGCATGCCTGTGCTGACCGACCACCTAGGTCGGTCAGACCGCCCGTCGCCCATTGGCGGCATTGTCCAAACGTTGCGCGAGCCTAACCACCAAAAAGCCTTCGCTTTTTCGGCGCTGCTCATGTTTGCAGGTTTCACCATCATTCCCTACATCACCCTCTACACCACCGCCAATGCTGGTTTGACGATGCAGCAAGTGCCCTACATTTACCTTTGTGGAGGCGCGGCAACTCTGTTGACTGCCCCATTTTTTGGTCGTCTGACCGACACTCGGGGCAAGGTGTGGACTTACCGCGTGATGGCCTTTGCCACAGCGCTGGCCATTCCTGCGGTGACCCTCAGCGCAAGCCTGCCGCTTTGGGGGCTTTTGGCCGTTACCACCATGTTTTTTGTGTGCATGACGGGCAGAATGATTCCGGGCATGGCAGTCATCACCTCTGCTGCGAACCCGCAGATGCGCGGCACATTTATGGCACTCAATTCATCGGTGCAGTCTGCCGCGATGGGTGCTGCGGCATTTGTCGGTGGCTTGCTGATTAGCCGTGATACCCAAGGCATGCTCAGCCATTATTGGATGGGTGCCATAGTGGGGATGGTGGCCAGTTTTTGCGCGATATGGTTGGTCGGCAAGCTGCATCTTCACGGACAAGTAAAAAAATAGTTTTTATAAAAATACATATTCAAATCAAACACTTGCAGCCAAGTCATTGCAAAACACATGCTTTTTGCTGCATTGCAAGATTGCACAGATTCAAAATTGGGGGCATAGTGCGGTTGTGGCCATTAAAAGCGACAGTTTTTGATGAACACGGCTTTCGGTGTTTGGGATTTGCGAGCATAAGAAGTCCCAGACTTTTGTAACCTTTCCTCAATAGGAGGCTCTCTATGAACCTGACGATCAGTGGTCACCATTTAGAAGTTACCCCAGCTCTGCGCAGTTATGTGACTACCAAGATGGATCGCATTACCCGACATTTTGACCAAGTAGTGGATGTGAAAGTCCTGCTAACCGTTGAAAAACTAAAGGAAAAGGAACGAAGGCAGCGTGCCGAATGCAATATCCACGTCAAGGGCAACGACATGTTTGCCGAGAGTGCACACTCCGACCTGTATGCCGCCGTGGATGAGTTGGTGGACAAGCTAGACCGCCAAGTCAACCGCCACAAAGAGAAAATCCAAAATCACCATGCTGAGGCCGCCAAAAGAACCTTGCAATAAAGCAAGCTTTAGTTAGCGCCAAGCCGCTGCCCCATCGGGCGAGCGGCTTTTTTGTTGCCTTTTGTCACATTTCGGGTCGGAAAACCACACCTATCACGCCCTAAACTGTGTAAAACGCCTCAAAACACAAGCATTAGGGTTTATACGGGCGCATAATCCAATTCCGATCTTCTTCTGCCAACACATGCCCTTGTGTTGACCGCGCCGTTCATGAATCGTCTTTCTGCCATTTTGCCTGCCTTGCAGGTTCTCGTTGGAGTTGAGGCCACGAGCAAAAAACGTGCTTTTGAGGAAGCGGGTTTGTTATTTGAACAATTGCATGGCTTTTCTCGTGCAACAGTCACCGACAGTCTGTTTGCCAGAGAGCGTCTGGGCTCCACAGGCTTAGGCCACGGTGTGGCCATTCCACATGGGCGCATCAAAGGGCTCAAATCGCCCATGGCAGCGGTGTTTCAATTGTCCCAGCCCATCGGTTTTGATGCCCCCGACGAAGCCCCGGTAGGCACGCTGATTTTTTTGCTAGTACCCGAGGCGGCCACACAAAAGCATTTAGAAATTCTCTCGGAAATTGCCGAGCTGCTCTCAGACGCGCCCTTGCGCCAGCGTATCACCGGTTGCACCAATGCAGCGGATCTGCACGGGCTCATTAGCGGCTGGCAAAGCGTGGCTTTGGCGGCGCACTAGCCAAGCCCAGTACACGACCCAACCGTAGCCCAAGCGGATGAAGCCCACCGTCATCAGTGCCGACGTGTTGTTTGAAGACCACCGCGCCCAGCTGCGTTGGAGTTGGGTGGCTGGCCTTGGTGCTTCGGAGCGCCGCTTTGACGAAGTGGCGGTGCGCGCAGCCCGCTCGGGTGCAGACTTGGTGGGATACCTCAATTACATCCACCCCTACCGCGTGCAGATTTTGGGCGAACGCGAGATTGCCTACCTCAGCAATGCCAGCTTTGAGGACTGTGCGCGCCGCGTTTCACGCATTGTGACACTAGAGCCGCCTATGCTGGTATTGGCCGACGGGCAGACTGCGCCTGAAACTTTGCTCTCATTATGTGAGCGGGCGGGTATTCCCTTGTTTGCCACGGCTGAGTCAGCCGCTTTTGTCATTGATGTGCTGCGGGCTTATTTGTCCAAGCATTTTGCCGACCGCACCAATATGCACGGCGTATTGATGGACATTTTGGGCATGGGCGTGTTCATTACGGGTGAGTCGGGCTTGGGCAAAAGCGAGCTAGCTCTGGAGTTGATTTCGCGCGGCAATGGGCTGGTGGCTGACGACGCGGTCGATTTGTTTCGGGTGAACCAAACCACCATTGAAGGCCGCTGCCCCGAGCTTTTGCAAAACCTCTTGGAGCTGCGCGGCATTGGCCTACTGGACATTCGCGCCATTTTTGGTGAAACAGCGGTGCGCCGCAGAATGCGTGTCAAACTCATCGTGCATCTCGTGCGCCGCCAAACCATGGAGCGCGACTACGAGCGCATTCCGTACGAGCCGCTGTCCCAAGATGTGCTGGGCATCCCCATTCGAAAAGTAGTCATCCAAGTAGAAGCCGGCCGCAACATGGCCGTGCTGGTGGAAGCGGCAGTGCGCAACACCATCTTGCAGTTGCGCGGCATCAACACCTTTGACGAATTTGTGCAGCGGCAGCGGCTGGCGATGGAAAAGGGCTAGCTCCCGCCTTGCTACGTGACGTGCGAATGTGCGTGTATGCCGCTTGCGATGGACGCTGTGTGTGGTGTAAAAATAACAATGCACCAAGTTGGCGTAAAAATTGCTTTATTTACGTGCATTTTGCAATTTCTGCAAAATAATGCACCAATACAATTAAATTCTAAATATCTAAGCCAAAGAGACACTATGGACGCACTAAAACAGGGCGCTGATACGCTATTTATTCTTCTGGGGGCCATCATGGTGCTGGCCATGCACGCGGGCTTTGCGTTTTTGGAATTGGGCACGGTGCGGCGCAAAAACCAAGTCAACGCGCTGGTCAAAATTTTGGTCGACTTTTCGGTCTCTACCGTGGCGTATTTTGTGGTGGGCTACGGCGTGGCCTATGGCACGAGTTTCATGGTGGGGGCTGAGGTGCTGGTGGCCAAAAACGGCTACGAGCTGGTGAAATTCTTCTTTTTACTCACATTCGCCGCGGCCATTCCCGCCATCATTTCTGGCGGCATTGCAGAGCGCGCCAAGTTTTGGCCGCAACTGATCGCTACCGCTGTGATTGTGGGTTTCATTTATCCCATATTCGAGGGCATTGCGTGGAACCAAGCCTTTGGCATCAACGCGTGGATCAAGGCCGCCACGGGGGATGAGTTCCATGATTTTGCAGGCTCGGTCGTGGTGCATGCCGTGGGCGGCTGGATTGCGTTGCCTGCGGTGCTGCTCTTGGGCGCACGCTACAACCGCTACAAAAAAGACGGCGGCATTTCGGCGCACCCGCCCTCAAGCATCCCGTTTTTGGCTCTTGGCGCATGGATTTTGTGCGTCGGCTGGTTTGGCTTTAACGTGATGAGCGCGCAAACCTTAGACAAAATTTCGGGTCTGGTGGCGGTCAATTCGCTGATGGCCATGGTGGGCGGCACCTTGGTGGCCCTGCTTTTGGGCAAAAACGACCCCGGCTTTGTACACAACGGCCCCTTGGCTGGCTTGGTGGCGGTGTGCGCAGGCTCTGACGTGATGCACCCGCTGGGCGCTTTGGTGGTGGGCGGCATTGCAGGCGCTATTTTTGTCATCATGTTCACCCTGACGCAAAACCGTTGGAAGATAGACGACGTGCTGGGCGTGTGGCCACTGCATGGCCTGTGCGGCACCTGGGGCGGCATTGCAGCCGGAATTTTTGGTAGCAAAGCCGTGGGCGGCTTGGGCGGGGTCAACCTCACTGCGCAAATCATGGGCACCGCCATGGGCGTAGTCTGGGCGTTGTCGGCTGGTTTTGTGCTGTATTACGTCTTAAAGCTGACCATGGGTCTGCGGCTTAGTCAAGAAGAAGAGTTTGACGGCGCAGATCTGTCTATCCACAAAATCAGCGCAAGTCCCGACCGTGAGGCCAATTGGTAAGGCGTTGCTGCTTAAAACTGCAATCTGAGGGTCTGGGCTGCCCCGCAGATTTGCATTGGCTTATCTCGTCTCACGTCCGGGAGTTATTTCGTCCGTGCAACTAACCACGCGATGACATCCGCTGCAATCTGATCACGCTCTGGCTCATTGAGCATGTCGTGGTACACGCCGGGGTAAGCTTTCAAGGTTTTGTCTGCACTGGCTACAGCCTGAACGAAGGCTTGACTTCCCTCAATCGGATTGACGCTATCCGCTGTGCCGTATAGCACCATCAGCGGCAGCTTCAATTGCGTCATACGTTCTTGCACGTCCGCGATCGCCTTGAGTGTCGCGGCGGCGGTAGCTGCTGGCAGTTTGTCGCGGCTTACCATGGGATCGACGGCCAAGGCAGCCATGACAGCCTTGTCTTTGGAGAACTCGCTGTCGTCCACTTGCACGACCTTCAAGCCCGGTGCCACCAATGCGACGACTTGCGCCAAGCCGGCACTGAAGCCCGATACGCTGTGGGGGCGTTTCAGTGCTGCGCCGCTCACCACCACACCATTCAATTTGTCTGCATGGTCGAGTGAATATCGGCTCGTGATCAAGCCACCCAGACTGTGACCATACACAAAAAGCGGCACGTTGGGGTAGCGCTGTTTGGCTTCATTGACGATCATGTCAGTGTCTTGCACCATGCGCGCCATGGAGTCAAAACGCTGGCGCTCGCCACCCGAATGGGCATGCCCGCGCAGGTCTTGTGCAAACACAGCAAACCCCTGCTTGGTGAGCTGCTCGGCAAAGCGCTGATAGCGCAAAGCGTAATCCCGAATGCCGTGGGTGATCACCACCACACCACGCACTGGTATCGGCGCGGGCTGCCATGCAAAAGAGCGCAAACACAGGCCATCATTTGCAAGCATGGTTTTTGTGGTGAACGCCGTCGTGCGGATACTGGGGTTCACGTCCGCGCAGTCGTTGGATGCCTGTGCCGTGCTGGCCAGTGCGAGAGCGGCTGCTGTCAGAGAGATTTTGAGCATCGATTGGATACTGCTTTTGCGTTGGGTTTTCATAGGGGCTTTCATTGCTTGTTTCCTTGGGTTGATTCAATAGATGAAATAGTAGGCGGGTCAGTCCGTCGCCACCATGGCATGCGTGGCCAATTTACTGGCTTCATGGTGCCAACCACGCTGCGCAGAGCAGCATTCGCCACGCCACAGCGCTTGAATTAAGATGCCCACATGACTCATCCCGTCCAAGTACCAGCATCTCGGCCCCGCAGCCCAACCCGTATGCAATGGACAATCGCCTCGGCTTGGATGCGTGGTGTGGCCGACCTGCTGCGTGCGCAGGGACTGGATGTAACTACGCTTTTTCGGGAGGCGGGGCTTGACATCCGTGAGTTGGAGCATGCCCGCAGCAGAATATCCGTAGAAAAGGTGGATCGGCTATGGATGTTGGCAGAGCAACGCAGCAAGCAGCCTTTTGTGGCGCTGAGCCGCGCTGCGGCAGACAAGCCCACAAGTTTTGATATGCTGGCCTATTCAATGATGTCGTGTCAAAATCTTGCGCAAGCTATTGAGCGCCTCGTGCAATACTGCGCTGTTGTTTCTGACGCGGTGGATTTGCGAGTCGTTCATATGTCTAGCGGATGCCGCATTGAGGTGATTCCGATGGAGCCTCCCCAGCCGGGCCGATCTTCGCGGCTGGACTACACCATCGTGACGTTTTTGGCCTTTTGTCGCTGGGTGACGGGGCGCGATATTGTGCCGCTTGGCGTGGAGCTCGCGTATCCTAGCCCTGTCGACCTTAAGTTCCACCAGCGCGCTTTCACTTGCACGCCGCGCTTTAATGCACCTTGCCATGCATTGCTTCTGCGCCAAGCCGACCTGCAATTGCTCTTGCCCACAGCCAATGCGGCATTGAGCCAAATTCACGACCGTGTTGTGCAAGAGTATGTGCGTGCGCTGCATCCTGCGGGTATTGAAAGACAACTTGCAACAAGCTTGGTGCGCGGTATGGCCAGTGCTAGGCTGCTACGCCGCGATGTAGCCAGCGATTTGTGCATGAGTGATCGCACCTTACAGCGCCGTCTAGCAGATGCTGGCACGTCGTATCAAAAAGAGCTGGATACGCTGCGACTACAACTCACCGAGAATTACCTGAGCGATCCGAAAGTGCCCTTGGCTAGCATTGCTGCGTTGCTAGGGTTTGCAGAAGAAAGTACGTTTTATAGGGCTTGTCAACGATGGTTTAATCTTTCTCCCAAACTGGCACGTGAAGATGCGCTGGAGAAACTCAGTGCGTCTCGATTAATCTAATGGCATACACCTACGGCAACCAAGCAATGGCAATTAGCATGTAGATGTACCGAACCGCCGAAAACTAATTTAACGTGGTAGCATTAATGCATCGGGACACACAGCCTCCCGAATCTCACGTAGATAGACGGTGTCCCGTCCAAGTGCTGTCAGCTTGAATCCTTCAATGGATGGACTCTTCGTATGGACACCGCAAAAAATCCCCTTTCTCAATCCCTTGCAATCTCCCCCGAGCAGCTCGCTGCACGTCTACGCTCGGGCAATGCGCCGCTGATTTTGGATGTGCGGCGTATGCCGCGCTATTTGGCCAGCGAGCGCATGCTGCAAGGCGCGTTGTATTGCGCGCCCGACGATGTGGCCGCTTATGCCAAAGTCAATACGCCACGCGAAGTGGTGGTGTATTGCGTGTATGGCCATGAGGTGGGACAAGACTCGGCAGCGGCTTTGCAGGCGGCTGGCTGGGATGCCAAATACCTAGCCGGTGGCATTGAAGGCGGGGAAGACGGCGTGGACAGCGCCGAACAAACAGCGGCTTGGCGTGCGGTGCAGATCCCGTCGGTGGCTAAAAAATCCGGTGAAATAGCATGAGCCCCGCCCCCGTGGATTTTTGGCAGGCGCTGCGCTTTTGGCTCAAACTGGGTTTTATCAGCTTTGGCGGGCCAGCTGGCCAAATCGCCATCATGCAGCGTGAGCTGGTGGACAACAAGCGCTGGATCAGCCAATCGCGCTTTAACCATGCGCTCAATTACTGCATGGTGCTGCCAGGGCCCGAGGCGCAGCAACTGGCCACCTACATCGGCTGGCTGATGCACCGCACGCGCGGCGGCATTGCGGCGGGGGCGCTGTTCGTGCTGCCTTCGCTGTTTATTTTGATTGGCCTGAGCTGGGTCTATGTGGAGTTTGGCAAACTTCCCCTCGTGGCGGCACTTTTTTATGGTGTTCAGTGCGCGGTGGCGGCCATTGTGCTGCATGCGCTATGGCGCTTAGTCAGTCGGGTGTTTGGTGCTAGTATTTTTAAAAAACCACAAGATGTCGCTGTGCTGTGGTCGTTAGTAGCCATGAGTTTTATAGCAACGCAGTTTTTCCATATCGCTTTTCCGTGGGTTATATTGGCGGCGGTATTGGTCGGCTGGTGGGGCTCGCACTATGCGCCGGCGCAGTTTGCGGGCGGTGCGGGGCATGGCGGCAAAGGCGGCACGCATGCGCCAGCGCTCATTGACGACAACACCCCCACGCCCTCGCATGCACGGTTCTCGCGCAGCCGTTTGGCATGGGTGCTAGGCATTGGCTTGGCATTATGGGCCGCGCCCATGCTCTGGCTGGTAGCCAGCGTGGGCTGGAGTGCCACACTCACGCAAATGGCATGGTTTTTCACCAAAGCCGCGCTTTTGACCTTTGGCGGCGCATATGCCGTGTTGCCCTATGTGGTGCAGGGCGCGGTAAACGAGTTTGGCTGGCTTACCGCCCCGCAAATGATGGACGGCTTGGCGTTGGGCGAAACCACGCCCGGCCCGCTCATCATGATTGTGGCATTTGTGGGCTTTTTAGGCGGTTGGGCTAAGGCGGTGCTCGGGCCTGAGGCGCTGTTTTTAGGTGCGGCACTGGCCGCTTGCGTGGCCACTTGGTTCACCTTTTTGCCTAGCTTTATCTTTATTTTGGCAGGCGGCCCCTTGGTGGAGTCTACCCACGGCAACCTCAAGCTCCAAGCCCCGCTCAAGGCGATTACCGCCGCTGTGATCGGCGTGATTGCCAGTCTTGCTGTGCTTTTTATAGCACACATTGTCCTTTTAACGCCGACATCGGGTAGTTTCTTGTCAAATATCGACTTTAAAGCACTGCTAATTGCCAGTGCAGCAGCGGTGGCGCTGTTTCGCTTCAAAGCAGGCGTCATCAGCGTGATTGCAGGCTGCGCGGTGGCGGGCTTGGTGGCCAAAATGCTGCTGTAGGGCGCGGTTTGGGGCTGTTACGCAAGGCACAGTTTTGCCTCGTATTTGGTAGTAGCATTGGATGCACACACCACGGAGTCTCCCATGAATGCCCGCGTCAGCCTCAACGAAGCCCAAGCCCTCGCCGCAGTATCCCGCGCTTGGGATGGCGATATTGTCAAACAACTGTCCGACTATATTGCCATTCCGGCCAAATCGCCCGGCTTTGATGCCGACTGGGCGGCGCATGGCTATATTGACACGGTGATGCGCAACGCAGCTGCATGGGTGGAGTCGCGCAAAGTGCCGGGGCTCAAGCTGGAGATTATCAAGCTGGGTAACCGCACGCCAGTGTTGTTCTTTGAAGTGCCAGCGTCGGGCGGGGAAACGGGCGCTGCTGATCAGCCGAGCGCCGCCGAGCCGCCTCAAGGCGCGAGAGCCCCCTTGGAGGGCAGCGCAGCACACGCAGTGGCAAGCGTGGGGGCTAGTACGGTCTTGATGTACGGGCACTTAGACAAACAACCCGAATTCAGCGGTTGGCGCAATGATCTAGGCCCATGGACGCCCAAATACGAAGACGGCAAACTCTATGGCCGTGGCGGTGCGGACGACGGCTACGCGGTGTACGCCGCCATAGCCGCCATTGAAGCCCTGAAGGCGCAAAAAGTGGCGCATCCGCGCATTGTGGGCCTGATAGAAACCTGTGAAGAATCGGGCTCGTATGACTTGCTGCCCTATGTGGACGCACTCAAAGCTCGGCTGGGCGATGTAAGCCTGGTGGTTTGCCTTGACAGCGGCGCGGGCAATTATGACCAACTGTGGCTCACCACCAGCCTGCGCGGCATGGCCAGCGGCGTACTCAAGGTGCAAATTTTGACCGAAGGCGTGCATTCGGGCGATGCCAGTGGGCTTGTGCCGTCGAGTTTTCGCATCATGCGCCATGTGCTCGACCGCTTGGAAGACAGCAGCAATGGCCACTTGCTGCCCCAAGTGTTCCACTGCGAAATTCCGGCGGAGCGCATTGCGCAAGCCAAAGCCACCGCCGCTATTCTTGGCGACGAAATCCACAAGCGCTTTCCGTGGGCGCATTACGACTGCGGCGGCTCAACGCAGTTTGCCCTGCCCACCACCACCGACCCCGTCGAGGCGCTACTTAACCGCACTTGGCGGCCTACTCTTAGCGTGACGGGTGCTGAAGGTTTTCCCGCCATGCAAGACGCTGGCAATGTGCTGCGGCCCTACACCGCTTTCAAGTTGTCGTTGCGGCTGCCGCCCTTGGTCGATGCGGCGCAGGCCGTGGCACAGCTCAAAACCTTGCTCGAAGACAATGCGCCCTACCAAGCCAAAGTCACTTTCGAGTCCGGTGGCGGTGCAACGGGCTGGAACGCGCCTGAGACTGCCCCGTGGTTTGAGCAAGCCCTGCATGCCGCCAGCCAAGCGCATTTTGGCGCAGGCTGCGGCACGATTGGTCAAGGCGGCACCATACCGCTCATGAGCATGCTTAGCAAAGGCTTTCCCAAAGTGCAAATGATGGTCTGCGGGGTGCTTGGACCCAAGTCCAATGCCCATGGGCCCAACGAATTTTTGCATGTGCCCTATGCCAAAAAGCTCACCGCTGCGGTGGCCAGCGTGATAGCGGCGCACCCATGAGCGAAGTTAGCCTAGCGCCCCTCACCGCCGCCGACGGCGACAATTTGGCCGTGCAAGACTGGGCCTTGCCGCCCGATGCCGACACACGCGGCACGGTGCTGATCGTCCATGGCTTGGGCGAGCATGTGGGGCGCTACCACCATGTGGCTTTGTGGCTCAATGATTTGGGCTACAACGTGCGCGGATATGACCACTATGGCCATGGCGACTCCGGCGGTGCGCGTGGTGCGCTGCCGCACGAAGACAAGTTGCTCGACGATTTGGCCGATGTGGTTCACAATACCCGTGCCCGCATGGCCATGGCCAAACAGCCCAAACCGCTGATTTTGCTGGGGCACAGCATGGGCGGCTTGGTGGCGCTGCAGTTTGTGCTGCGTGGTCTGGGTCCTGTTGACGCCTTAGTGCTCAGTTCGCCCGCCTTGGATGCTGGGCTGAGTGGGTTTCAAAAATTCTTGCTGGCTACCTTGCCTAAAATAGCCCCCAATCTGCGGGTGGGCAACGGCTTAGATGCGCATTTCATCAGCCACGACCCGTCGGTGGTTGGCCGCTACCGCGCCGACCCGCTGGTACACGACCGTATCAGCGCCCGTTTGGCCCACTGGATTTACACCCAAGGGCAGGATGCAATAGCGCAAGCCCAGACGCTGAAGACCCCCACCCTGCTGATGTATGCAGGGCAAGACAAATTGGTCAACCCCGAGGGCAGTCGCCGCTTTGCCCAAGCCGCAGGAGCGCGGCTGCAAGCGCATTGCTTTGACGCGATGTACCACGAAATTTTGAACGAGCCCGATGCGCAGCCCGTTTTTGCCATGCTGGATCAGTGGCTGGCCCAGCTGCCAAGTACAGCCGTTAACCCGTGAACACGGTTAACACCCCTGTGTAGCCGTACAAATGCTTGTGGGCTATTTCGCCGCCCGCAAAAAACCCCACCAGCGGCACATCGCCCAGCGCACGGCGAATCATTTGCAGCTCGGCACTGGGCGCACCAAAATGCGGGCCACCACGGCCTGCGCAGCTGACATAGATTGCACCGAGTATATTTTTTTCAGGAAATTGGGGCAATGTCACCGTCGTAGCGTCATTATTAGCTATGTATTGCATAGCACCGTCAAACCCCATCTCAGCGGGCTCTAGGCTCTCGCGGATTTCTGTGCAAATGCGGGTGAGGTCGGCCTTGGCCGCGCTGACATTGCGTTGGCAAAAACTTAAAGTGCCGCCCACGGGCGCTAGGTCGGCAATAGCGATGCCTCTGCGCACAGGGTCTAGGCCAATGATGTGGCGCACCCGCACGTCTTGGCCAAAATGCCCCATGGCATTGATAGCCTGCTCTTGTGCATCGGTAAGACCCACCAACGTAGAGCGCACCGCCAGCAAAGCCTCGCGGGGCTTGTCTAGGCTGATGGCCAAGTCGGCCAGCAACACGTCGAGTGCCGCTTGCCCGTCTAGGCGCAGCACCACATTGCGGTCCGCTTCGGTGATGCTGCGCACTTGGGTTTTTGCGCTCTGCCCGGCGCGGCTGCGCAGTGGCTCGCAGCCCTGCGTCACGCGCGAGACCATGGCCACTTGGGCGGAAAACGCCACGCCGCTCATGCCGCCATGCAACACGCCGCTGCTTTTGCCTTGGCCGCGCAAGGCATGGTCGGAGCTCACAGCAAACTGCACACTTTGCGAGCGGCTGGCCGCCAGTCCGCCAAACAGGTAGCCGGAGGCGGTGCGTTCGGCCATTTCGTGGAGCAGCTCGGGCATGTCGGGCGTTTGGCCGTCGGCATGCACCAAGGCGGTATGCGCGCTGAAGCCGCTGGCCGCATGCAAGGGCGCAACGCCAGAAAACACGCGGTATTGGTCGCTGGCCACATCGCAAAGCATCACCGCCAGCGCGGGTTCGTCAAAATACTCGACATTATTGGCCGCAATCCCCACGCCCACGGTGCCCGCCCAGTCGGTGGCCAGTGGCAGCTCGGCGCTCAAGTAGTCAAGAATGGCCTGCGCTTGGCCCGCGTAATGGTCGGTGATGTAGACAATGCCCAAGCTTGGGGCGCTGGCGTAGGCGGGCAATGCCATTTGGGCGCGCAGTTGCGCCACCACAAGACCAGCGGCCATGGCCCACTGTGGGTGGGTGGCATGGCCAAAGGGGAAAAGTCGTGACACTGGTATGGCTGCCTATTGCTTGGTTTTTTTACGTGCAGCACTTGTGGGGCTTGCCTTAGGCGCTCTGCTTTTAGTTGCAAATTGGGTCATGGCGGTAGCGGTTTTTTGCGCTGTTTTCATGGCGGTATCGGTCGCCATTTTGACCGCGTCTTTGGTAATGGCAGCGGCCATATTTTTGGTGCTGTCCATGGCGGTTTTTTGGGCTGCATCTTTCATGGCTCCCGAGGCAATGTCGGTGAACTGCTTGGTCAGCGAGCCCCACCACTGCATGGGGTCGATCACGCCAGAAGCCTCGCTATCGGCTGCTTTTTTGGCGGAGGTTTTGGCGGTAGTTATGGCCGCCGCCTTTTTAGCGGGTGTGGTGGCGGCAAAGCCTGCTAAGCCCTTGGCCGTGTCAGCGGCTTTTTGCACGCCGCCCATCACGGTGTCAGCCGCTTTGAGCTTGAAAGCATTGGCGACATCGCCCATGCTGAAATTCATGCCCTTGAGTGTGGCCAAGGTCATTTTTTGCACCTCTAGTGCGGTGATGGTGGCGGCCAGCGCTTTGGCGTTTTGGTCTAGCCAAAACTGTACGGCTTGCAGTTCGGTGATGCGTTTTTCAAGGTCTTCTACGCTCAGTGTGGGCGCAACCCAACTGCCCATGGCCGGCAGCTGCGGAATACCGCTGGCCGCGCCCTTGGCCGCAGAGCTGGCCAAGCCTTGCAAAAAGTCAAAACCGGGCACGAATTTGGCAAACGAAGTGGGATCGCTCATGGAAGTCTCCAAAAAATGGGGTGCTTACAGCTTACCGCACATTGTGTGCCAACGCTAGCCGCATATACACGGGGCTAGTGCTTCATGCCACCATGCCCTGCATGTGGATCGGCGGCAGCGCCCGCACCCGCTGGCGGCGTTGACAGCACAGGCATTTTGAGCGCTTGGCTACTTTTTGCGCCCTTATTGTCTTCTAGCAGCAAAGTCAGTTCGACCATGCTGTCTTTGGGCAAGCCTTTTTTCAGATCCATCAGCATGACATGCAGGCCACCGGGCTTGAGCTGCACTGATTTGCCAGCGGGCAGGGCAATGAAGGGAATGGCGCGCATTTTCATGACATCGCCCTCCATTTTCATCTCGTGCACTTCGCCAATGCCCGCCACGCTGGGGCTCACGCTGATACCCACCAGCTTCATGTCGGTTTTGGCAGTCAGGGTCATGAAGCCGCCCGTGCCAGACTGGCCTTGCACGGCGGAACGCAGCCATGCGCCTTCTATTTTGACGGCTGCTGGCGTGGCGGTTTGTGCATAAATAGGAGAAAATATGCCAAATGTCACTGTAAATAGGGCGTATAGTGCTATTTTTTTCATAGTATTTCTTTCGGTGTCAATTTTAAAATCAATGGTGGGCATGGCCAGCTGCTGCAGCCACTGGCGCTACGATGAGCAGTGCGGCGGGGGCTTTGAGGCCTTGGGTGGATGTGCCGGATGCCGGGGTTTGCGACCAATCGTTCGCCCCATTTTCGCAGCTTTGCAACACTTTGAACCACAAAGCCCCTGCGGTGGCAGGCAGTTTGCCGCGCAGGCTGAACTCGTCGTAGTGGGCATCGGGCAAATAATCGGCAGGGGTTTTGGCCGTCCACAGCACCTCGGTCACGTCTTGGCTGATTGTTTTGCCGTGTGACGTGTAGGGTTGGCTGAGCGCGCTCGTGGTGGTTTTGAGATCCCAGCCAGCTTTTGGCATTGGTTTTGCACCCTCAAAACCAGCGGGCAACAGCACCCGCAACGCCCGTGTGGGCGAAGCTTCGCAGCCGTGGCCTACTTTAAAAACAGCTTTGTAGGTGCTGCCTGCTGGGGCATTTGGGGTGTCTAGGGTGACATGGCCAAAACTGGCATTGGCGTAAGCCAGTAAAGCAGCGCTCAAGGCGAGCGCCAAACGATTTTTTTGCATGGTGAATCTTTAAAAGTGAATTAAAACAGCCAATGTCAGCGTCAAGCCGTCTTATGGCGCTATGGTTTTAATACTTTAAAGAGGTGGGCCGCGCGGTGGAGGCTGGGTAAAAAGCAGCGTGGCAACACGTGCTTGGGGGATGGCTTGGGTGGCGTAAGACAGGCCGCTGGGCTGGGTTTGGGGGCAGATCTGTGCGGGCGGTGGCGCGGCAGTGCCCACGCACAGTGCGCAGTCCAGCGTGTGGCTGCCTTGGCTGATGCTGCCGTCGTCTGATTTGACGATGAGTTTCATGGCGCCTGCGCTAGAGCAAATCAGCTCCACGGTCTTGGGCGAGACCATTGGCGAGGCAATCGCCGCCCCCAACGACAGCGCAAACCACAGCAACACCCAGCGGGCAAGCTGGGGCAGGTGGTGCATGAAGGGGCGCGTTGGCATGGTTTGATTTTAGCAGTGCAGATTCAAGCGGGTACAGCGATCCATACCGACTTCGGTGAAGTTGTCCACCAAAAGCGCGATCGCAATCAATTGCATCGATTGCGCCATTTTTTGCGCAAACTAAGCCCGCTAATTGGCCGCCCCGATGCCAATAACTGCCTATGATTGTCAGACTCAAACAATCTAAATCGCCATTTAGACGGAGTAAAAGTGACATATGGCCGATTATAAAAGTTACAATTGGCCGAATGCCAGACTCCATCGATATTCCCCGCCTTAGAGCGCCTGCGTTGTGTGCTGCTTTGGCCGATACCCCTGTGGTGCTCATCCATGGCCCGCGCCAGTGTGGTAAAACGACGCTGGCGCAGCAGATTGGCCGCGCATCGGGCTACCTTTATCAGAGCTTTGATGACGATACGCAACGTGCTGCCGCCTTGGCAGATCCTGTGGGCTATGTGGCGGACTTGCCAGATAAAGTCATTTTGGACGAGGTGCAGCGCGTGCCTTTGCTGTTCACCAGCATCAAAGCAGCCGTAGACAAAGACCGCCGCCCTGGGCGCTTTATACTGACAGGTTCAAGTAATGTGTTGCTTGTGCCTAAGCTAGCCGACTCGCTGGCAGGGCGGATGGAGATTTTGCGCCTGCACCCGTTTGCACAACTAGAGATAAGCGCTGGCGGCAGTAGCTCAGACCCTATAACGACCCCTATGGTAGCCCCCGCCTCGGGTTTTATGCAGCAACTCCACGCAGGGCATTTCCAGCCGATGCCAGCGCAAGAGCGGCGTTTGGGAGCAGTGTTGGCGGAGATACTGACTGCGGGCGGTTATCCCGCCGCATTAGCCCGCAAAAATCCAGCAAGGCGGCGTATTTGGTACCGTGACTACATCCAGACGCTGGTGCAGCGCGACGTGCGCGAGCTTGCCCGTATCCAGTCGCTAGACGCGCTGCCGCGCCTGCTCGGCTTGGCCGCAGGGCAAACCGCGCGGCTCATCAATGTGCTGGACTTAGCCGCGCCCTTTGCGCTGTCACGCCAGACGGTGCGCGACTATGTCAATTTGCTGGCGCAGGTGTTTTTGCTGGAAGAACTGCCGCCATGGTTTAGCAACCGTTTGAGCCGTTTGATAAAGACCCCCAAACTACACCTGACGGATACGGGGGTGGCCTGCGCCTTGTTGGGTCTCGATGCTGCGGCGCTCTGGGCGGACCGCCCGATGTTAGGGCAAATGCTAGAAACTTTTGTGCTCCAAGAGCTGCGCCGCTTAGACAGCGCCAGTGCGCTGCCCAGTGAGTTTTTTCACATGCGCGACAAAGATGGCGTGGAGGTGGACATTGTGATGCAGCACGGCAATGGCAAGCTGACAGGCATCGAGGTCAAGGCATCGTCCACCGTGGGCGCGGCGGATTTCAAAGGCTTGAAAAAACTGCAAGCCAGTGAGCCAGAGCGCTTCCACTGCGGCGTGTTGGTCTATGACGGCGATGCCTGCTTGCGCTTTGGCCCGGGCATGTTTGCTGTGCCAGTGAGTCGGTTGGCGGCTTAAAAATCAGCCTGTACAAGTCGCAATTTACAACCTGCCCATTTTTAAAAACAAGGCAAACTAAGCCAACCACTTGGCCGCCCCCAGCCCCGCTGCCCGCCCTGTGGCAAAACAGGCGGTGAGCAAATAGCCGCCTGTGGGGGCTTCCCAGTCGAGCATTTCGCCTGCGCAAAACACGCCGGGCAGGGCTTTGAGCATGAGGCCTGCGTCTATGGCTTGCCAGCGCACGCCGCCTGCGCTGCTGATGGCCTGCGCAACAGGGCGGGGCGCATGGGCGGTAATGGGCAGGGCTTTGATGGTTTGCGCCAACAGCGCGGCGTTGTTGAACTGAGCGGGGCTAAGCACTTCGTGCAGCAGCGCTACTTTCACGCCGTGTAAATGGAGGCGACTTTTGAGGTGGGACGACCACGAGCGGGTGCCGCGCGGGTGGGCTACCTCGCGTGCCACATGTTCGGCGCTGTGGGCGGGCAACAGGTCTAGATGCAAGCGGGCGCTGCCTTGCGCGGTGATGGCATCGCGCAGCAGGGCGCTGGCGGCATAGACCAAGCTGCCTTCGAGGCCGGTTTGGGTCACTACGCATTCGCCTTGGCGCTCAAAGACCGCGCCGCTAGGGCTTTCAAAACGCAGGGCGATAGATTTGAGCGGTTGACCTGCGTATTTGCTTTGCAGGTGCGCAGTCCATGTGTGGGCCAAGGGCGCGGCGCTGCAGTCAAAACCACAGTTTGAAGGCTGTAAATCGGCAACATCTACCCCACGCGCACGCAGCCACGGCAGCCAAGCGCCGTCCGACCCAAGGCGCGGCCAGCTGGCCCCGCCAAGGGCCAAAACGGCGGCATCAAATGACTGAGTTTTTTGGCCTAAAGAGGTTTCAAAGCACAGTGGTATCGGCTTTGAAAGGGTGCGTGCGCTCACTTTTTCAGTGTCTGATGTCGCAGTTGACCCGCTACCGCTTGGCACAGCATCCGCACTCTCTGTCGCCCAGCCCGTCCACTTGTGCCGCGCATGAAAGCGCACACCACCCGCCCGCAGGCGTGCCAGCCATGCGCGCAGCAGCGGCGCAGCCTTCATGTCTTGGGGGAAAACGCGGCCCGATGTGCCCACAAAAGTGGAAATGCCCAGTTCCGCAGCCCAAGAGCGCAGATCGTCTGCGCCAAACTCGGCAATCAAAGGTGCTATTTGGGCTTGGGCATGGCCAAAACGCGCCGCAAAAGGCGCAAAAGGCTCAGAATGCGTCAAATTCAAGCCGCCAATACCAGCCAGCAAAAATTTGCGCCCCACTGAAGGCATCGCGTCAAACACGTCAACTGCATAGCCAGCCGCCGCCAATTCTTGGGCCGCCATGAGCCCCGCAGGCCCCGCGCCAATCACCGCCACGGATTTTTTAGAAAAATGGGTCATTGTCACCGTCGTATAGTCATAGTTCGCTATTAAATAAATAGTATTTAAGCTTCACCAGCACGCTTTTTGCGCCCCCGCCCTGCCATGAGCTTGTCAAATAGCCCATTGGGCAGCAGCCGTAGCAGCTTGGCCACCACGCCCATTTGCCATGGAATCACGCGGTAGCTGCTGCCTGCCTCAATACTTTTGAAGGCTTGGTGTGCAAAACGATCGGGTTGCATTAAAAAAGGCATGGAGTAACGGTTGCCACGTGTAAGGGGGGTGTCGATATAGCCGGGCAACAGCGTCACTACCCGCACTCCAGTGCCGCGCAACTCCCCGCGCAGGCTCTCGCAATAGGCCACCACCCCCGCTTTGCTGGCGCAATACGCCCCATGGCCGGGCAGGCCGCGAATCGCCGACACACTGGCAATGCCAACCAGCGCACCGCTTTTGCGCACGGCCATGGCTTTGACAAAGGGGTGAAAAGTAGCGGCAAGTCCAGTGTTGTTGGTGGCAAAAGTTTGCGCCATTACCTCAATGTCGGACAGTTCGCTGGTGTCCATGCCCACGCTGATGCCCGCGCAGGCGATCACCACTTCAGGCAAGCCCATTTGTGCGATGCAGGATTGGCCAGCAGCCACGATGCTGGCGGTGTCGGCCACATCGGCGCTGTATATGCGGTAGCACTGCGGATCCAAGCGCTGCTGCAAAGCCCATTTTTCTACTTCGTCGGTGCGCCGCGCCACCAAGGCCAGCGCATAGCCTGCCCTATAAAAGCGCTGCGCCAAAGCCTGACCAATACCGCTAGAAGCTCCCGTGATGAAAACAAGCTGGGCCATCTCAAAGTCTCCTGAAAAGCATGAAAATGCGGGGCATCTGGCGTGGCGGCGTTAAGGCGTGCGTGGGGCGAGCACACCGCGCACACGTCCTTGCAGGTCTGCGGTTTGCTCTAAGTTGTCGTACTCGAAGCTGTCGGCTTGAAAAGTGTCGGCACCCCGAATAATGGTGACAGGTTTGTGGCTTTTGAGCTTTTCTTCGTTGCCAAAAGCATGCAGAAACTCGCCTAAAAACTCCATGTGGGGCAGGATTTGGCCATTTTTGTCTTTGCCAGCCTCGCGCACAACTTTGGCATTTCCAAGCAGCTGTAGCTCAGAGCCGTCGCTGTTGGTAATGGCGCGGTTTGCGGTGGCCACCGTCACGCGGCCTTCTTTGCTGACTGACCGAATACGCGCACCGTCAATTTCCAGCACATCGGTGTCTTCAAAATGCCGCCCTTTTGCGCCAGAAATTTCGCTGCGCAATAGGCCTTGCGCATCAAAATTTTCGACTGAAAAGTTCGACATAAAGTAGTCTGGTTCGTGGCGAACCACCCTTGGCGCATCGGGGGCAGTATTTTTAGGGCTGTTTTGTGTCAACCACCAAGTGCCAAGCGCCAGCATTACCATCAATAAAAAGGGGACGTAGAGTGTGAAGCGATCCCATAACCGCCATAAAAATACCAGCATGGTCAGATCACCTTGGCCCGCATCAGGTCGTTGGAATTGAGCGCACCTACCAGCTGACCCGCTGCATTCACAACCAATAACCCCGTGATGCGGTGTTGCTCCATGCGTTGCACTGCGTCCACCGCCAGCGCGTCTTCTCGGATGGTTTGCGGCGTGGGGTGCATCACGTCGGCAGCGCACAAAGCGCGTAAATCTTGTCCGCGCTCAACCAAACGGCGTAAATCACCATCTGTAAACACCCCCACAGGCAGCCCCAGCGCATTGACCACCGCTGTAGAGCCTAATCCCTTGGCACTCATCTGGCGCATCACATCGCTGAAACTGGCGGTGGGCGCAACGCTGGGCACCGCCTCGCCCGTGCGCATGACATCGCGCACATGGGTTAGCAGCTTGCGCCCCAAAGCGCCCCCTGGGTGGGAGCGGGCAAAATCTTCGGCCTTAAAGCCCCTTGCATCCAAGAGCGCAACGGCCAGTGCGTCACCCAGAGCCAATTGGGCGGTGGTGCTGGCTGTGGGGGCAAGATTGAGCGGGCAGGCCTCTTTGTCCACCGTGCAAAGCAAAACGCAGTCTGCATGCTGGGCTAAAGCCGAATCGGCATTGCCCGTCATTGCCACAAGCGGTGCGCCCAAGCGCTTGAGCGCTGGCAGCAGCCGTGTGATTTCGTCGGATTCACCGCTGTAAGAAATCGCCAAAACGACATCTATGGCCTTGAGCATGCCCAAATCCCCGTGGCTGGCCTCGCCGGGGTGCACAAACATGGCGGCTGTGCCAGTGGAGGCCAAAGTGGCGGCAATTTTGCGACCGATATGCCCGCTTTTGCCCATGCCCATCACCACCACACGGCCTTTGCAGGCCAGCATGCGTTCTACCGCATCGACAAAACCTGCCCCCACTTGCGCCTTGAGGCCTTGCAGCGCGGCAATTTCAATGTCAAGCGTGGTGTGTGCGAGGCTTACGAGGGGGTGGGGCGGGCGCGTCATGCGTGCATTCTATCGGGCGCAGGTGCAGTGTGTCCCTGAATGCCATACGGCTCGGGTACTATCAAGGCATGACATCTTTAGAACTCACACTTTTGTACCTACTGGCCGCTGTGCTGGGGGTGGTGGTGTGCAGAAGCTTAAAACTACCGCCCATGCTGGGTTATTTGGCGGTGGGGGTGGTGATTGGTCCCAACGCGCTGGCCTTGGCGCAAAACTCCCAGTCGGTGCGCTATTTGGGCGAATTTGGTGTGGTTTTTCTGATGTTTGTGATTGGTTTAGAGTTCAATTTGGCCAAGTTGCGCGCCATGCGCAAGCATGTATTTGGTTTGGGCTTGGCGCAGGTGGTGTTCACGGTGCTAATCGCCACCAGCGCGTCCATTAGTTTGGCCTGGTTGTTGCCGCAATACTGGCATATGTCGTGGCAGTCGGCATTGGCGCTGGGCGCGGCGCTGGCCATGAGCAGCACCGCCATTGTGGTCAAGCTGATGGTCGAGCGCATCGAGCTTGAGTCAGAGCATGGCAAGCGGGTCATGGGGGTTTTGTTGTTTCAAGATTTGGCCGTCGTGCCGTTTTTGGTCTTGATTCCGGCATTGGGCTCGTCGCCAGAAAAATTGGCCGTTGCCCTGCTGTTGGCGGCGCTCAAGGCAGGGTTTTTAATCACCATCTTGCTCATTGGTGGCCAGCGCGTGATGCGTTGGTGGCTCACCCTGGTGGCCCGGCGAAAGAGCGAAGAGCTGTTCATATTGAATATTTTGTTGATCACGCTGGGTTTGGCGTGGTTGACCGAAGAGGCGGGCTTGAGTTTGGCTCTGGGCGCTTTCATTGCCGGCATGTTGATTTCGGAGACCGAATACAAACACCAAGTGGAGACTGATATTCGGCCTTTTCACGATGTGTTGTTAGGCTTGTTTTTTATCACCATTGGTATGCTGCTCGACTGGCGCTTGGTGCTCGAACGCTGGCCCTTGGTGCTGCTGCTCACGGCCTTGCCTGTGCTGTTTAAGCTGGGCATGGTGGCCTTGCTGGCGCGTGGCTTTGGGGCCACGGCTGGGGTGTCGTTGCGCACCGGTTTGTATTTGGCCCAGGCGGGAGAGTTTGGTTTTGTGCTGCTCACTCTGGCGCAAAAAAACGCGCTAGTTCCGCCAGCTTTGCTCAACCCTATTTTGGCCAGCATGGTGTTGTCGATGCTGGCCACACCCTTTATGGTGATGTATGCCAACCGCATTGTCATGAAGCTGGTGAGCAGCGAATGGCTGCAGCAGTCTTTGCAAATGACCTCGATTGCCAAAAAATCCATCAATGTGAGCAAGCACGTCATCATCTGTGGCTATGGCCGTTGCGGCCAAAACATGGCGCGGATGCTGGACAAAGAGCACATTGCCTACATGGCGCTAGACCTCGACCCCGACCGCGTTCGCCAAGCGGCTGCTGCGGGAGACTCGGTGGTGTTTGGCGATGCCGCTCGCTTGCAGGCGTTGATGGCTGCGGGCTTGGCGCGGGCCAGCGCAGTGGTGATTACTTATTTAGACACGGCCAGTGCCCTGAAAGTGCTGGCCAGCATTCGGGCACACGCCCCCCAAGTACCAGTCATAGTGCGCACGCAAGACGACCACGACTTAGAAAAGCTGCAAGCAGCGGGTGCTACCGAAGTGGTGCCCGAATCCATTGAAGGTAGCCTGATGTTGGCCAGCCACGCGCTGGCCTTGGTGGGCGTGCCCATGCGCCGCGTGATACGCACAGTGCAGGAGCAGCGCGATGCGCGCTACAGCCTGCTGAGCGGTTATTTTCATGGCGCAGATGACGACACCGTCAATGAACTTGACCACGCCAGACTGACCACTGTAGGGCTTGCGTTGTCAGCCAAAACTTTGGGTAAAAACTTAGAGTCTTTGGCCTTGCACGCAATGGCCGTGCGGGTAGTTAGCCTGCGGCGCGCCAATGGTGTGCAAGTGGCACCACATGACGCATATGTCTTGCAAGCGGGCGATACGCTGGTGCTCAGCGGCAAACCCGAAGCGCTGGCCGTGGCCGAGAACAAACTGCTCAGAGGCTAGTTTAAGTAAACTGGCCGACCAAAATAGCTTCGCGCATGCGGTTGGCCAATACGGAGGCTAAACCAATCGTGAGGTCTAGTGCCAGTTGGGGCTGTTGGCTGGCCATGGTGTTGTAACGCTCCCAAGTGAGTGCCCATGCCACGCCAGGCGCGGATGCCTTCACGGTGGCGCTGCGCGACGCACCCGAGAAAAAAGTTCCTTCGCCCACCACTGCACCAGGTGTCACCTGTGCCACCACATTGCCCCGAATTTGCACCTGCAATTGGCCCTCTACCAGAATAAACAGCACCCTTTCACTCTCGCCTTGGTGCATCAGGGCATCGCCTGTTGATAAAAAGCGCAGACTGAAATATGGCGCGATGCGTTTCCAATGGTCCAAGCTGAGCTTTGGGGGCAAGGCATCTGGGGCATCATGCCCAGCGACAGCATCGACTAATTGCTGAACATTCATTGTCTGGGCGTATTCAAAATCTAGCGCAGCTCGCCATATTGGGTCTGGCTCAATATCGGCAGTTCTGGCGCATCGGGGTCTGGAATTTCAGTGGCCTCATAGCCAGTGAGCAACAAGTTGTTGCTGGGCTCTGTGGCCCCACGCTGGGGCGCTAGCTTTTGGGCGGGGGTGCTGGCCTTCAGGGTTTTATCGTCAGTGGTGGCAGCAAATGCCCCCGAAGTACCAGAAGCAAGCGCTCTTTTAAAAGCCTCCACCTCGTCGGCGTGCAAGGGCTCAAAGCCGCTGTGCGCACTGGCAGTTTGCCATGGTGCGGGGGCAGTCTGCTGCGCCGCTTGCCGACCCGCTTGCCCGGGGCTTTCGTAAGCGCTGGCGCGCACCGAGTGGCTTTGGTAGCCATGACCTGAGGGGGAAAAAGTTTCAATCAAAGAGCCCGGCTGGGACGGGCTAAACAGCGGGGCTGGCATGCTCGGCTGGGCATCTAAAGGGGCGGGACTGCTGGGTCTAAAGCTAGGTTGCGGTCGGGTCGCTGCATGGGCCTGTAGTGCGGAAGCGGTGTGCGCAGTAGCATGGATTTGGCTAGCGCCCACCACATTGTTAAAGCGCCAATACAGCGCCTGTACCAAAACGTCGTGGCGTAGCTTGGCAGATCGTGCAACTAAAGCTTCGATTTCGGCAAGCTTGTCGGCCTCACCAGCAAACTCGGCCGCCAAGTCAACCATGACCAAAAATTCTTTGCCACGTTGGTCTAAGGACAAGACTTTGAATTTGTAGCCAGATGTCAGTACGCCAGCGCGCACCATCGACTCGCGCACCACTTGGTACAAGAGCTCGCGTCTGGCATTGCGCTCGGTGCGCCGCTGCCCATGGCGATCCACATGGGTTTTAGGCGCAACTTGGCTAGACTGCGCCTTGCCGCTAAGCGGACGTGTCGACTCCATGCCCGACATGCCAGTAGGCGTATCCGATGTTTGGAGTTTTGTGGTGGCTGACTTGTCTCGGGTAAACCACGAAAAAATGGACATAAGCGAACCTGAATCGGGCGATGAAACGGGCCATTGTGCAAAACGGCGGCGAAGGCTTAGTGTAATCAAGCGTTACACAATCACCAAGCGCATTTTGTAGTTAAAAATGCCGCATTTGAAGTAATTTGAGGGCCAAAGGCTACGCTAGCGCCAATAGTTGGTTCACGGTAGGCCACGCTTGCAGGGCGCACAGGTGTCCCGCGTTGGGCAAATTGGTATAAGGCGCTGCGATTTTTTCTGCCAGCGATTGGCAGGCTTTGGGCGGCGTGATGGTGTCCAAGTCGCCGCAGGCCACGGTGATGGGGCAGCGCAGTTCAAGCAGGTCTTGTGCAATGGCCGCATTGGCTAGCATGTGGGTGGCCTGCGAATAACCCAGCGCGTTGAGGCTGCCCATCATACGCATGGCCAAAGCCAGATCGTTGGCATCGGCGTTGGGGCTAAGCAGGGCAGGCGCCCGCAGCGCGGCCATACCGCCAGCGCCTAGCTTGGCAAAAAGCCCAAGGCGGTCGGCGCACATTTTGGCCCGCACTTCGGGCGTGCCCGTGCCATAGCCCTGCGCAGGGGCTAGCAGGCTCAGGCGTTCCACGCGATGTGCTTGCGCCCGTGCGCTGGCCGCCGCCATGATGCAACCCAGCGAATGGCCTACCAAATGCATGCTGCCCACTTGCAGCGCGTCCATCCACTGCCAAAAGCGTGCGGCATAGTCGGCAGCGCTCGGTTGCGGCCCATCAAGCGGGCTGCTACTCGCGTAGCCCGGGGCATCCCATGCCAGCACACGCTGGTTCCCGTTTTGCGCCGCTAGCAGCTGGCGAACCCAGCTGGCAGACCCCGAGCCAATACCGTGCAGCAAAACCAAAACTGGCGCGTTTGGGGCGGCATTGCCCGCTTCGCGGTAGCGCACTTTTGCGCCACTGGCAAGGGTTGCATGGCATGTGGGCATGCTTTCAATGGTGTCAACTAAATGCATAAAAAGGGATTCCAGTGTTTCAACCGTTAAACGGCTATTGTGCAGATAAAAATGGTAATCTACACACACTTTTAATGCAAGAGGTGCAAGATGGATTTAGGTATTTCTGGGCGTTGGGCTTTGGTATGTGGCGCTAGCAAAGGGCTGGGTTTTGGTTGTGCGCAAGCCTTGTACAACGAAGGCGTTCATGTGGTGATTGTGGCGCGTGGGGACGAATCTTTAAAACTTGCTGCTACTAAGTTAAGTGCAGACTATGACGCTATGACAGCGACATTACCGCAAAAATTCTCCAAACCCACGGTGATTGGCGTGGCCGCCGACATCACCACCGAAGCGGGGCGTGCCGCCGTTTTTGCAGCGCTTGGAGGACCTGGCACAGCCTTTGACATCGTGGTGACCAATGCGGGTGGCCCGCCCACAGGAGACTTTCGCACATGGGACCGCAGCGTATGGCTGAGCGCGGTAGATGCCAACATGCTCACCCCCATCGAGCTGATCAAGGCCACCGTCGACGGCATGGCCGAGCGCGGCTTTGGCCGCATCGTCAACATCACCTCCAGCGCGGTCAAGTCGCCTATTGATATTTTGGGCTTGTCCAATGGTGCGCGCAGCGGGCTCACGGGCTTTGTGGCGGGTGTGGCGCGCAGCGCGATCGCCGCCAAAGGTGTGACCATTAACAACTTGCTGCCCGGAATTTTTGAAACCGACCGTTTGGCAGGCAATTTTGCCGCCATTTCAAAAAATACCGGCAAATCGGTGCAAGAAGTACGCGATGCACGGGTGGCGCAGCTGCCCGGCAAGCGTTTAGGCCAGCCGCCAGAATTTGGCGCTACCTGCGCGTTTTTGTGCAGCCAACATGCGGGTTATATCAATGGGCAAAATGTGCTGATTGATGGCGGCAGTTATCCGGGCACTTTTTGAGGATTGTTTGCTTTTTATACGGGCTTTTATGCGGGCGCAGGCCGACGTTACTGCCTTAGCTTCGCGGCCAATAGTGTTTGTTGAGAGATCTTGTTCAGCTTTTGAAACTACTTGTTCTGACGCGCCCGAGCAGCGTATTGGCACTCCCGTCGCTCCCTCATGGCGGGCATACCGCAAATCGGTCGGACGGGAGCGCCAATACGCTGCTCGGGCTATGCTCGATCTTGGGTTTTAATGCCTAAATCAGCCGCACTTTGTACGATATTTACTACTAAATTCGTAGCATACTATGACGTTTTTACGACGACAACTGCACTTTTATTCATATAAGGCACAAGCCGCAGCCTAAAACTGCTAGAACATCCCGCCCTGCGGCACAACGCTCGTTTAGCCGTAGCGTGACCAACTCTCTGCGAAACTGCCAAATGCTTGGCACAGAGCGCATTAGCCGCAGTGCTCTCTTGGCAACAGGGCGAGCTGGTAAGGTGTTTGAAGTGTCATTGGCCACAGCATACATTTTTGAAGAAAAGTACAGCTGTCAGCGTAAAAACGTCATAATATGCTATCAATTTAATAGTGAATACAGCACTAAAAGTAGTTGATTCCGGTATTAGAACCTAAATACGAGCATAGCCCGATCAGCGTATAGGTGCTCCCGTCCGACCGATTTGCGGTATGTCCGCCATGAGGGAGCGGCGGGAGCACCTAGACGCTGATCGGGCGCGTCAGAGCAAGCAGTTTCAAAGCTGAACAAAATCTTTAAACAAATAGTATTGGCCGCGTAGTCGTCTCAGAACCCACACAAACCGAGTACTAATTCAAATTCGGCGCAAGCAACCGCGCCATGTGCTCGTGGCTTTCGCCGCGCCGCTTGGCGATGTCGGTGAGCTGGTCTTCGCTGATTTTGCCCACATTGAAATACGCCGCATCGGGGTGGCTGATGTAAAAGCCGCTGACGCTGGCTGCAGGGGTCATGGCCAAACTCTCCGTCAGACCCATGCCAATGTCTTGGCATTGCAGCAGGTCAAACATGGCTGCTTTCACGCTGTGGTCGGGGCAGGCGGGATAGCCCGGCGCCGGGCGAATGCCTTGGTATTGCTCACTGATCATGGCTTCGTTGGACAAATTTTCATCGGGCGCGTAGCCCCACAAATCGGTGCGCACGCGGTGGTGCAGCGCTTCGGCAAAGGCTTCGGCCAAGCGGTCGGCCAGCGCTTTGAGCATGATGGCGCTGTAGTCGTCGTGGTCGTCGGTGAAGTATTTCTCTTTTTTCTCGCTGCCAATGCCTGTAGTCACAGCAAATACGCCAATGTAGTCTTGCTTTGAGGCTTTTAAGGGCAATGTCACGGTGCTAGCGTCATTGTTAGCTATTAAATGAGTAGTGAAAATTTTTGGGGCTATAAAATCGCTCATGCAGCGGCTGGGGCGCATCACGCCGTCCACAGCCTGCTTTTCGGTTTGCTGGCGCATGCCATACCAAGTCATGGCGACCTCGGAGCGGCTCTCGTCGGTGTAGAGCTCAATGTCGTCGCCCACCGAATTGGCGGGGTAAAAAGCCACCACCGCATTGGCCGTGAGCCAGCGCCCCTCGATCAAACGCTTGAGCATGCGCTGGCCGTCCGCATAGACGCGCACGGCCTCGGTGCCCACCACTTCGTCTTTCAAAATCGCGGGGAACGGGCCGGCCAAATCCCAAGTTTGGAAAAACGGGCCCCAGTCGATGTATTTGGCCAGTTCGGCCAGGTCAAAATTCTTGAACAGCCGCCGCCCAATGAATTTTGGCGTGGGGGGCGTGTAGGCATCCCAGTCCAGCTTGGTGGCATTGGCGCGGATTTTGGCCAGCGGCCACATGGGGGTTTGCTTTTTATTAGCATGCTGGTGGCGCACTTTGTCGTAATCGGCATTGAGTTCGGCAATGTATTGGGTCGCTTGGTCAGACAACAGGCTTTGCGCCACACTCACGCTGCGCGATGCGTCGGGCACGTAGACTACGGGGCCTTCGTAATGCGGCGCAATTTTGACAGCAGTGTGCACCCGGCTGGTGGTTGCGCCACCAATCAGCAGCGGGATTTTGGCCATGCGAAAGTGCGGGTCTTTTTGCATCTCGGCGGCTACGTATTGCATTTCTTCTAGGCTGGGGGTGATCAGGCCTGATAAACCCACGATGTCTGCACCCTCAATTTTGGCGCGCGCCAATATCTCGTGGCAGGGCACCATCACGCCCATGTTGACCACGTCAAAGTTGTTGCACTGCAACACCACGGTGACGATGTTTTTACCAATGTCATGCACATCGCCTTTCACGGTGGCAATGATGATTTTGCCTTTGGTTTTCACGTCCATGCCCGCGGCTTCGTCGCGCAGTTTTTCTTCTTCAATATAGGGAATCAAATGCGCCACGGCTTGCTTCATGACGCGGGCCGATTTCACGACTTGGGGCAAAAACATTTTGCCCTGCCCAAACAAATCCCCCACAATGTTCATGCCGTCCATCAGCGGGCCTTCAATTACATGCAGCGGCCGCCCGCCCTTGGCAATCACCTCTTGGTAGGCTTCCTCGGTATCGGCCACAATGAAATCAGTAATGCCGTGCACCATGGCGTGGCTCAGGCGCTGGCCCACCGAGACCACCACATCGGCTGTGCCGCGCCATTCCAGCCGTTTGCTGTCGTCTTTGGCTGCGCCCTTGGCACTTTCGGCCACTTCAATCAAGCGCTCGCCGGGAGTCAGAATTTGCTCGCCCTCTTTGTACACTGGCGTGCGGTTAAGCACCACGTCTTCCACGCGCTCACGCAGCACGGCATCGAGCTCCGAATACACGCCCACCATGCCCGCATTCACAATCCCCATGTCCATGCCCGCTGCAATCGCGTGGTATAAAAACACAGTGTGAATCGCCTCGCGCACGGGGTCATTGCCCCGAAAGCTAAAGCTCACATTGCTCACGCCACCGCTGACCTTAGCGCCGGGCAAATTCTCTTTGATCCAGCGCGTGGCATTGATGAAATCCACCGCATAGTTGTTGTGTTCATCAATGCCAGTGGCAATGGCGAAGATATTGGGGTCGAAAATGATGTCTTCAGGCGGAAAATTTACTTCATCGACCAAGATGCGATAAGCCCGCTCGCAAATTTCTACTTTGCGTTCATAGGTATCGGCTTGGCCTTTTTCGTCAAACGCCATCACCACCGCAGCAGCGCCGTAGCGCCGCAGCAGTTTGGCTTGGTGCTTGAATATCTCCACGCCTTCTTTCATGCTGATGGAGTTGACAATGCCCTTGCCTTGCACACAGCGCAGCCCTGCCTCAATCACCTCCCATTTAGAGCTGTCAATCATGATGGGTACGCGCGCTATGTCTGGCTCAGATGCTATCAAATTCAAAAAGCGCACCATGGCGGCCTTGCTGTCGAGCATCGCCTCGTCCATGTTGATGTCGATGATTTGTGCGCCGTTTTCCACCTGCTGGCGGGCTACAGCCAGCGCTTGCTCGTATTCGCCGTTGAGCACCATGCGGGCAAAGGCTTTAGAGCCCGTGACATTGGTGCGTTCGCCAATGTTGACGAATAAGCTGCCGTTTTTAACCTCGACAGGCTCTAAACCCGACAGTTTCATGGCTGGCACAACCAGCGCGGCAGAATTTTTAGTGCTTTGGAGATCGGACATGGCTCACCTTGTGTACTATTAGGGTACAGGTGAGCGTCGTTGTGAACATGCCCAAGCCTGGCGGGATGTGAATTGTTCACAAAATCAACCGCTGCAACGCTCCTTGGGTTACCATCATTTTAATTCACAAC
>JANOYR010000252.1:0-25179 GCA_031428975.1 Polaromonas sp.
TTTGGCCTCACCATTCTCCCGGAGCGCCTGTCTGAGATCCGCAACGAACGCCGCCCCAACTCAAAATACGCAGATCTGGCCAACTGCCGCATGGAAGTATCCGAGGCCGAAGCCATGATGCGCCGCGCGGGGATTCGCTGGCTGTCTACCACCACCAAGTCGATTGAAGAAATCGCCACCACTATATTGCAAGAGATTCGGCCTGAGCGCTTGGTTTACTAGCTTTTTTATAGCGCACTATGACCATTTGGCGATGACATTAGTCAATTTTATTGGTTATTTCGCCAGTTACCAAGTGGCAGTCAGCATGTCAGCCTCTGCATTTATCCAATGCGCCACTGCGGGTGGTATCTAGGCGTTTTGGCGCTCTCTTTGTTTATCGCGCCCGATCAGCGTTTTGGCGCTCGCGCCACTCCCTCATGGCGGGCATACCGCAAATCGGTCGGACGGCAGAGCCAAAACGCTGATCGGGCTATGCTCTTTTTTAGGTTTTTAATACCGCAGGCACGCCATTCTTATTTTGCTTTTTACTATATAAATCATAGCGTACTACGACCATGCTACGATGACATTGACACTATTCTTCATGCGGGTAAGCAATAAAAAACGCAGCAATCAACAGCGCCCTATTTCACAACCCAACAGACTCCAAATGGATTTGTAAAATTAATTGCAAATCTAAATGAGAATGATTCTTATTTGTATATAATTAACTTTACATACTTAAGGATCAACATGCCAATCGCCAAACTAAACCACGCATTTTCCAACCCAACATTCCATAGAAAAAATGCCAGCGCCACAGTCAAGGCCTCATACCCCGCTACGAATACAGAAGCAATTACGCTGAAAAATAGAGCCCTGCCTTTAGGTGCAATGCTGTTAGCAGGCAGCCTCAGTGCAATGGCGCAAACTGCGCCATCGGCAGGCAGCAGTGCAGCATCAGAGCCATCAAGAAGCCTTAGCCCGGTCGTGGTGCAAGAAAAAAAAGCCACGCCACAAGAAGGCAAAGACGCTATTCGTGCCACCACCACCACCACAGGCAAAGGCAACCAAGCCCTGCGCGACATTCCCCAGTCGATCACCGTAGTAACCGAAAAGCTCATTGATGACCGCAACCTAGACACCCTCAAAGACGTGCTGCACAACACCGCTGGCGTGACCTTTATGGCCGCTGAAGGCGGCGAGGAGGACATCCGATTGCGCGGATTCTCATTAGCCACTACCGGCGATATTTTCATTGACGGTATGCGTGACCCGGCTTTTTATGACCGTGATACTTTCAACAACGACCGCGTTGATCTGCTACGCGGCTCTGCCTCGATGTTGTTTGGCCGTGGTTCCACAGGGGGGGCCGCCAACCAAGTGAGTAAAATTCCACGTGCTGTCAACGACCATGAAGTGAGCACTACCGTGGGCAACCACAGCTATGTCCGCATTACAGGGGATTTCAATTGGCAAACGGGTGAAGATGCTGGCCTGCGGGTCAACGTGATGCGCACCAAAGCTGACAACAATGGCGCAGGCTCTGGCGTAGACAAAGAGGGCGTGGCAGCAGCCTACAGATTTGGCATTGGAACAAAGAATGAATTTTTAGTGAGCCTGAGCCACCTCAACAACACCAACCCACACATGAACTACGGCCTGCCGTGGATCAGACCCACCGCTACTTCGGGCCAAGACACCAACACCATCATTGCCGGGCTCAAGCCCACGGCCTACTACGGCCTAGACAGTGATTACAACGCGGGCACCGCCTCCACGCTAGGTCTGAGTCATATTCACCGCTTTGGCGCAGACACCGAGCTTAAAACCCAGCTGCGTAAAGGCGAATTCACCCGCGACCAACGCGCCAGCGCCATCCGCTTTGCAGGCTTGACTGCCGCAGCCGCAACGCCCTTGGTCAACAATCCAGCCATTGGTCAAAACAATTTTGGCCCCAATACCGTATTCAACCGAGGCACCAACCTCAAAGTGCAAAACATGGGCACGCTGTATGCGCAGTCTGACCTGTCCAGCAAGTTTGACGCACTGGGCTACAAACACGAGCTGCTGGCAGGCATAGATTATTCCAAAGAGAGCAAAATTGTGTATGCCGCCCGCAGTGCCACTCAAGGCGGCGTGGCGCCCGTCAAGCCGCAAATTCGCGTCAGCCAAGACAGCGGCGGCGGATCGGTCAATGAGGCCAGCCGCGTATTTCGAGATGGCAACGAATTCACCTCGGTGGGCTACGGCGTGTACGCCCAAGATTTGATCAAAATCACCCCTGAATGGAAGCTGCTAGGCGGCCTGCGCTACGACAGCATGAAGGGCAATTACAACGTCTACAACATTCCTACCAACGCGGCGGGCCCTGTGACCACCACGGCTTACGAGCAAAGCATCAACGAATGGAGCAAGCGTGTAGGCCTGCTCTACCAGCCCAATGCTTTGCACTCCTACCACTTTTCTTACGGTTCGTCCTTCAATACCTCAGGCGATGTGTACTCTTACAGCGCACAAAGCGCCAACACCCCACCCGAGCAGAGCCGCAACATCGAAATTGGGGCAAAGCTCGACAGTGCTGACAAACAATTTACCACCCGGTTGGCTTTGTTCCATTCGTCCAAAACCAACGAACGCAACACCGACCCCGACACGGCAGCTACCCAGTTGCTGCTTTCGGGCAAGCGCCACTCAGCAGGCATTGAGGTCGATATCACCGGCAGGCTTAGCTCAAAATGGGAAATTTATGGCTCATATATGTGGATGCCAATTGCACGCGTAGACAAAGCCGCCCTCACCTCCACTGGTGGCGGCTCACGCGAGGGCGATCGCCCCGGTTTGTCGCCTAAATACAGCGGCACATTGTGGTCCACCTACCAGCTCACGCCCCAGTGGCGGTTCGGCGCAGGCATTAACTTCAGAGGCGAGCAAGCCCCCGCTGACATTGGTACGCCAGCAGCTGGCATCTACAACGCGCCCGCTTACACCACCATGGACTTGCTAGCTGAATACCGTATCAACGAGCAATACGCAGTCAAGGCCAATATCAGCAATATCACCGACAAGCTTTACGCTGACTCGGTCTACCGTGGCCATTACATAGCGGGCGCAGGCCGCTTGGTGCAGGTAAACTTGAGCGCTAAGTTTTAAACCAAAATACACCACCCGGCAAGGCAGTAGGGCGCAAACCCTGCTGCCCTGTTTATTTTTAGATCCGCACCCCATGTTTTTGCATATTCCCCAACTTCTCGATGCTGCTGCGCTGCAAAACATTGGGAGCATTCTGAACAACGCTGCGCCGCACGACACTTGGACGGATGGCCGCGTGACCAGCGGCGTGCAATCCGCCGAGGTCAAAAACAACCAGCAGATGCCCGAACAAGGCGTGGCTACCCAGCAAGCGCGCGCCTTGGTCATGCAAGCACTGGAGCGCAACCCCGATTTTTTGGCGGGTACACTGCCCAAGCGGGTGTATCCACCCGGATTTAACCGCTACAGCGGGCAGACCAACGCGTTTGGCACTCACATTGACAATGCCATGCGCCGCATACCCGGCTCGGCTGAATATGTGCGCACTGACATTTCTTGCACTGTGTTTTTATCCAATCCGCAAGACTATGAAGGCGGTGAATTGGTGATTGCAGGCGCTGGTGGCCAAACCCAAGTCAAACTGGCCGCAGGCGATGCCTACATTTACCCCGCCACCACGCTGCACCATGTCAACCCAGTGACCAAGGGCGCGCGTGTGGCTTGTTTTTTCTGGGTGCAAAGCTTTGTGCCCCGCGCCGACCAACGCCAGCTTTTGTATGATTTGGACGTGACCATTATGCGGCTGCGCAAGTTGCATGGCGAAACACCCGAGGCCATTGCCCTAACAGGGTCTTATCACAACCTGCTGCGCATGTGGACGCAGGTTTAACCCCCCCCTATGAATACCCAACAACGCCATCTGGCCGTAGCCAGCGCCGTAGTCTTGCTGCATGTAGGAGCCCTGTGGGCTTTGCAAGCTGGCCTGTTGCGCCGCGCTATGCAAGCCATCATACCCGCCGAAATTTTGGTGCAGTTCGTCGAGCCTGTCCTACTGACGCCGCCCAAGCCAGAGCCACCCAAGCCAGAGCCAAAACCTGTTGTGCCCGAGGTGGTCAAAAAATCGTTTGTCCCGCCGCCTGCGCCCCAACCGATTGCCATCGCAGACCCCACACCCGCACCCAACGCGCCCACGGGGGTTGCGGTGTCGCCACCGCCCGCGCCCATCACCGCGCCCGTGCAGGCAGCAGCGCCCGCACCGGTTGCAGCGCCACCGCCAGCACCCGCGCCCCCACCTCCGCCCGCCAAAATCGAGCCGCCCACACTCGACGCCAGTTACAACGCCAATGTCGATTTGTTTCGCGCCCCCGCCATTTCGGTGCGCTTAAATGAGCATGGCCGCGTCTTGCTGCGCTTGACCATCACCGACACCGGCGTGGTCAGCAAAGTCGTGTTAGTCAAAAGCAGTGGCTACGAGCGCCTAGACCAAGCGGCCATACGCGGCGCACTGCAAACCCGTTTCAAACCCGCCACCCGCGCCGGAATTCCGGTCGAGGTGACCCATCTTTTACCTGTTGATTACAAAGAAAGCGAATAAATGCAAAACGAATCTGGCCTTATTAACCTGTGGACCCAAGGCGATTGGGTGACCCGTTCGGTGGCAATTCTTCTATTGGCGATGTCCTTGGCATCATGGATGGTCATTGCCATCAAACTCTTGCAATTGCGCGCTGCTGCACGCCAAGCCAAAGCGGTAGAAGGCTTTTGGCACGCACCCAACTTCCAAGCGGGGGTGGCGGCTTTGGGGGCAACACAGGACAACCCCTTTAGTAGCCTTGCAAACGAAGGCAAAAACGCCCTGGCTCACCACGCCGCCGCCAAAAGCGAGTTGCAAAGTGGCCTCGATACCAACGACTGGCTCACCCGTTGCCTGCGCAACTCCATTGACGAGGCCACTGGCAGACTACAGTCTGGGCTGGCGGTGCTCGCATCGGTAGGCTCTACTGCGCCATTTGTAGGCTTATTTGGCACAGTCTGGGGCATTTACCACGCCCTGCTGGCCATCAGCAGCGCTGGCCAAGCCACCATTGACAAAGTGGCAGGCCCAATTGGCGAGGCACTGATCATGACGGCTTTGGGGCTGGCGGTGGCGATTCCCGCTGTCTTGGGCTACAACGCCTTGGTGCGCGGCAACAAAGGCGTGAGCGCTAAGCTCAACCGGTTTGCGCATGATTTACATGCTTACTTTATGACGGGTGGCCGAATTGGCTCTAATTCCAGCCCGACCTCCCCTGCCAAAGGGGAGGGTTCTGGCAAATCAAAAGGAGGATAGGCATGGCTTTTGGTACCCAAGATGACACTGACGAGGTGATGAACGAAATCAACATGACGCCCTTGGTGGACGTGATGCTGGTTTTGCTGATTATCTTCATCATCACCGTGCCGGTGATGAAGCACGCGGTCAACATCGACCTGCCCCGCGCCACCAACCAGCCGCAAGATGCCAAGCCACAAACCGTGCGCCTAAGCGTCGACGCAGCGGGGCAGTATTATGTCAACGAAGCAGCGGTGGCAGACACTGATTTACCCTTTTTGCTCAAAACCGAGGCCGCCAAACAGCCCCAGCCCGAGCTGCACATTCGGGGCGACAAAGCAGTGCGTTACGAGCGCGTGGCCCAAGCCATGGCAGCAGCGCAGCAGTCTGGATTGAAGAAAATTGGGTTTATCACGGAGCCTAAACTTCCTTGATGCGCCTTGAAGCGGCTTGATCACGTCAAGCGCTTGTGGTTTTAGCCAAAATCAGCACTCGCTCAATCCAGCAAGCCCTCAAGCTGCACCACCTCTAGCGCCCGCCCACTGCTAAAGCCGTGGTCATTGGTCAACAAAAATTTGCAATCCTGCTGCACCGCGGTGGCGTAATGCACCGCGTCAATCAATTTCATTTTGCGCTCGCCTGCGAGCTTGGAGGCGGTGTCAAACAAGGCCATGTCGTGCCCCACAATACTCAAAAAATCTTTCTGCGCAAAAAAGCTTTTTACCTGCGCAATTTGCTGCGCGTCTGCGCTGCGATACGGATGCACCATCACCTCAGCCACGGCCATAGCACCCGTGGTGGCAAATAGGCGCTGCGCCATGCACGCCTGAAAAATCGGTGCCACTACAGGAAAGTATGTGCTGTGTTCGGCTAAGAAAAATATAAACACATTCGCGTCAATATAAACACGCTGCCCCTCTAAACGGGACAATGCCGCCGCTATCTTTCCCATTGGCTTCTCAGTTCGCGCGCTGTTTGCTCCACCTCTTCGGGCGTATCGCCCCACAGGCCGCGGCCTATGCCTGCAAAGGCCATTACATCGGCTGGCGGGGCATCATTTTTCTTGGGCGTGATGATGATGTTGCCGTTGACGCATTTGACCATCAAGCGGTCGTCAAGCTGAATGTTGGCCGCGCGCACCACGCTGGCAGGCAAGGTGACTTGGTGCTTGGGGCGCATGCGAATTTCTGGCATAGATGGCTCTTTGGTGTTTGGCGAATCGGCTAAAAGTAAGATATTTTTATATTATCCAACTTTTTACACAGATGCGCAATCTTTCCAAGCCAACTCAAACACCGCCATGCTCTCCACATGCGCCGTGTGGGGAAACATATTGACCATGCCTGCGGCCGTACAGCGGTAGCCGCCTTGGTGCACCAACAGGCCAGCATCGCGGGCAAGCGTGGCGGGGTTGCAGCTGACATACACGATGCGTTGGGGGGGCTGCCAATCTTTCAAATCAGCTGGAGCGGGCGCTGCTTCGCCTTCGGCTAATTCGCGCATGCCGCCGATGCGCTGCTGGTGCAAATCGACCAAGGCTTTGACCAATGCAAACGCGCCTTCGCGGGGGGGGTCAACCAGCCATTTGTCGGCAGCGCCGTCATCCACCAGCATTTGTCCGGTCATGTCAAATAAATTACGCGCTACAAATTGTGTAGCTGCATATGACGAATTGACAGTGACATTGCCCTTATTTTCTGTAAATTTTACAAAATTTTCCTGTGCACGCTGTACCAAGGTGTCGCTGCCCTCCACGCCCATAACATCGCCCGCCAACGTGGCCAGCGGCAGGGTAAAGTTGCCTAGGCCACAAAACCAGTCAATCACCCGTTCGTGCTTTTGCACGTCAAGTAGCCGCAGGGCGCGGCCCACCAACACGCGGTTAATTTGCGGGTTGACCTGTGTGAAATCGGTGGGTTTAAAGGGCATTTGCACGCCGTAATCTGGCAGGGTGTAGCCCAGCGGAGCGCTGGATTCGTCGAGCAGTTTCACGGTTTCAGGCCCTTTGGATTGCAGCCACCATTGCACGCCCGCATGCGCTGCGGCAAAATCGCGCAGTTTGGCCACATCGCCGTCAGACAGCGGCTCTAAATGCCGCAGCACCAAGGCAATGGTCAGCGCCGGTTGCTCGGGCAACAGGGCATCGCCGCAGGCCAGCTCAATTTGCGGCACGGTTTCGCGTGCGTCGAGCGAATAAATCAGCGCCCGCAGTGGCAGCAGCATGTCGCTCACCTGCGGCGGCAACACGGCGCAGCTTTTAATGTCGGCCACATAGCGGCTTTTGCGCTCATGAAAACCTATTAAAACCTCGCCTTTTTTGATCACATAGCGCACCGACAGGCGGGCGCGGTAGCGGTAGCCCCATGTGGGGCCTTCGATGGGGCGCAGCAGGGTTTCAGGCTTAACTTTGCCCAAATGCCAGAGCTGGTCTTCCATGGCGCGGGCTTTCACGGCCACCTGTGCGCCGGTGTGCAAATGCTGCATTTTGCAGCCACCGCACGAGCCGTTGTGCAGCCCAAAGTGTGGGCAACCGGGCGTGACACGCTGAGACGACTCTTTGTGCAGGGTGATGATGGAGCCTACGGCCCAATTGGCTTTTTTGCGGTGGATGTTGACACTGACGGTTTCAAAGGGCAACGCACCTTCCACAAACACCACCATGCCATCCTCGCCACGCGCCACGCCTTGGGCTTCTAAATCGAGCGATTCCACGAACAGTTTGGGCGGTGGGGGATAGACTTTATTCGGGTCAATGACCACTTCAGCCGATTTTTTGGAGGATTTTTTGCGCATATGCCATTTTCGTGCATGGCGTGGCAGTCTTGGTGGGGGCTGCGGTTTAAATTTTGGCGCGGTATAAAGGGGGAGGCCGCAGGCCGGAGGACAGCCGCGGAGCCGTCCAACCCAAACGCCGAGGCGACCATGCACACTCTGCCCAATGCCAGACTTGCTTGCAAAACCAGCCATGCATGCCGCATACTCTGCTCTAACGCCCAACCCGCCACCAAGGAACACCATGCCCACGTTCAGCACCCTGCGCATCGACACCGACCCCACCCACCCACGCATCGCCCGCCTGCTCCTGAACCGCCCAGACAAGCTCAACGCCATCAACGACGACACCCCACGTGAGATACGTGCTGCGGTGGAGTGGGCCAATGCGCAACCCGAAATTCATGTCATCGTCATAGAAGGCGCTGGCAAAGGCTTTTGCGGCGGCTACGACCTCACGCATTTTGGCCAAAGCGAAATCAACCACCCCTGCCAGCAAGAATCTGCCCACTGGGATCCCATGCAAGACTACGCCTTTATGAAGCGCAACACCGAAGACTTTATGACGCTTTGGAAAAGCGCCAAGCCCACCATCGCCAAAGTGCATGGCGCCTGCGTGGCTGGCGGCTCTGACATTGCGCTGTGCTGCGACCTTTTGGTGATGGCCGACGACGCACGCATAGGCTACATGCCTACCCGCGTGTGGGGTTGCCCCACCACGGCCATGTGGACGTACCGCCTAGGCGCTATGCGCGCCAAGCAAATGATGTTTACTGGCGACTTGATAGACGGCAAACAAGCAGCAGACTGGGGCTTGGCCACCCAGAGCGTGCCCGCAGACGCGCTAGAAGCCGCTACGCTCAAGCTAGCGCTGCGCATTGCAGGCGTGCCCAGCTCCCACCTGGCCATGCACAAAATGGTGGTTAACCAAGTAATGCTCACCATGGGCCTAGAGCAGAGCCAGCAAATGGCCACGGTGTTTGATGGTATCACCCGCCACAACCCTGAGGGCATGTGGTTTCGCCGCTATGCCCAAACCGAAGGCTTCAAAGCAGCGGTGGCCTGGCGCGATGGCGGCCAACCCATACCCGAGGGCGACGAGGCGCGGGCGCTGGTGGCGCACATGGATGCGCAGCGGCGCAATCAGCAGCCCGCAAAGCCGTATGCTGGGGGCGAGGCATGAGCGCGCAACACAGCGATGTCAGGGCGGGCAATTTGCCTGCTGATAGCGCTACCGCTGTGCCAGCACCGAGCGCAAAAGACAGCGTCCATGTGCAGCGCCAAGGCAGCGTCACCACCATTACCCTAAACCGCCCAGAGGTGCGCAACGCGGTAAACGCCGCCACCGCGCACCAGCTGCACGCCGCCTTTGTGGCCTTTGATGCTGACCCAGAGGCTCGGGTAGCGGTATTCCACGGCGCAAATGGCCACTTTTGTGCAGGCTGGGATCTGCAAGCGGGCGCAGCGCTTTTGGGGCAATCAGCAGATGCCGCAGAGCAGATGGCCAAGGCTTTGGACTTTGCGCCGCAAGACCATCAGCCCGCCGGTCCCATGGGCCCCACCCGCCTGCAACTGAGCAAGCCCGTCATAGCCGCCATCAGTGGCGCGGCCGTGGCAGGCGGCATGGAGCTGGCGCTTTGGTGCGACCTGCGGGTGATGGAAGACGATGCGTATTTTGGTGTCTATTGCCGCCGATTTGGCGTGCCGCTGATTGACGGCGGCACGGTGCGCCTGCCCCGCCTGATTGGCCTAGGCCACGCCATGGATTTGATACTAACGGGCCGCAAAGTAGAAGCCGCCGAGGCGCTGCAAATAGGCTTGGCCAACCGCATAGTGCCACGCGGCCAAGCGCTGGCAGCTGCCACCACCCTCGCCCAACAAATAGCCAGCTTCCCCCAGCCCACCATGCTTGCCGACCGCGCCAGCGCCTACGCGCAGCACGACTTGCCCATGCAACAAGCCCTGCACCAAGAGTGGCAGCGCGGCAAACAATGCCTAGCCGATGGGCTGTCAGGCGCTGCGCGATTTGCAGGCGGGCAAGGCAAGCATGGTCAATTTTGATAGCAAGCTGTGACAATATGTATGCGGCATAGGCTGTATTTTTTATAAATTGGTTAGATCTCGCGCGCACTCCTCAGTCGCGACCTCACTTATTCGGGGTCAAGTGGTGATACGGCGCAGAAATTTAAGCAGCGGCTCGGACAGTGATGTATCCCCCGTTCCTAAGCTGTAGCTTTGTGAAAAATGATTGTGATGTGCAACGCGTATCAAATCAGGCTGAAATCCGTGCTGGCTTACTAAGCGTGCGAACAGCTCGCCTGCTTGCACTTGCATCTGAATCAAATCCAGCTCTGTGAAACCAATCAGCAGTGGAAATGGTTTTGCTGTAACGTGATCAACCGTGCTGCATGCATCCCAGCGCGTTCGATCCGAGCCGAAATACGATTCGTTACGCGGATCGGGCGTTGGGATTTTTAATTGTGTAGGCGTCATGCCTTCAAGCCGGATGTTGTACGGGCCAGACAGCAGCACCGCGCCTGCAATTGCCCAGTGAGGCGGATGAAATTCTGAACGCAGAGTAGCTGCTGCGACATGCGCTGCGCCAGCCGACTCGCCAGCTAGCACGGTGCGCGCAGGATCTGCACCCCATCGCGCTGCATGGGTATGCACCCATTGCCAAACCGCGATAACATCTTCGGCACCACAGGGCCAGACGCATTCAGGCGCCAGCCTGTAGTTAGGAAGAACTGCAATGAATCCTTGCTGCGCGAGAAAAACCCCTAGGTTCGCTCTATTTTCTTTACTGCCGCGAATGAACCCACCGCCATGGAGGAACACAACCACAGGCCACGGGCCAACACCCGTCGCAGGCTTATATAGATCTAAGCGATGACGCAGATGATCACCGTAAGCCAATTCAGGCTCACATATAACGCCGTCTCTGCTTTGCTTTTGCAAAAGTGGGGCATACAACTGCGCCACGGCGGGTTGATTGGTCGCTGTCTCACGTAATGAAGCTGTAAATTCTGCGTTCATCAACATCGTCACACTCCTTTTGATTCAATCCATACAAGCATGCGTTACTAAAAACTCACCGTCGCATAGCGTCTCGACTGAGATTTCATTTTTGCGCTGAAGCATATTCAGTTTGATGGATAGAACTTATCCATTTTGTCAATCATGTTCAGTTTTCAGGTGAATTGTGCTGCGCGCTTTTCAAGCCGCGCCGTGATGCCTTCGGTCTTATCAGGTTGATCAAAGAGTAGCGCAAAACTCTTGCGCTCAAACGCCAAGCCTTGCTGCAGTGGCATATTCATGCCTACAATAACGGCTTCTTTGATGGCGCGAAGAGCAGCTTGTGGGCCTCGCGCCATCTGCACCGCCAGCGCTAGAGCGCGGGGCTCAACCTGATCATCGGCCACCACTTCACTGGCTAGGCCGAGCGCCAGCGCCTCTTGCGCTGCAATCGGCTGCCCAGTGAGCAGCAATCGCATGGCGGCAAATTTACCCACAGCGCGCGTCAGGCGCTGCGTCGCTCCGCCGCCGGGCATCAGGCCAATCAGCACTTCTGGCTGGCCAAAGCGAGCGCCCTCACCTGCAACGATCAGATCCGCATGCATGGCCAACTCACAGCCGCCGCCCAAGGCATGCCCGCGCACGGCGGCAATGACCGGCTTGCGGCATCCGGCAATGGCATCCCACAGCCGCCCCATGCCGCGCGCGGCAATCTCGGCGGGCGTGGCATCGCGGTATTCCAGTAAGTCCGCGCCCGCGCAAAACGCCCGCTCACTGCCCGTCAGCACCACCACGCGCACGGCCTCATCTGCGTCGGCCTGCGCAAAGACATCTGCCAGCGCGTGGCGCAGCTCTAAATTCAGCGCATTGAGCACCGCAGGGCGGCTCAAACGCAGCAGCCGTACGCCGGGGGCGGGGGTTTCTGTCAGCAAGTAGGGGTTTAGCGCCGTATCGCTCATCGGTTTGACCTTGTTATGGGTAGGTTTCAACTTCCGTTGAACTGCGGGCTGCGTTTCTCAAAAAACGACGCCACGGCTTCGTGATGATCACGCGTGTGGTGCGCGAGGCCTTGAAACTTCCCTGCGGCATCAAGTGCTTCATCCAGAGTGCTTGTGGCAGCCTGCGCCAGAAGCTGCTTCGTCCAGCGCAGCACTTGAGGCGGGTTGGCTGCAATGCGCTGCGCCAAAGCCAGCGCTTGCGGCAGCAGATCTTCCAGCTCCACCACGCGGCTGACCAAGCCAATAGCCAGCGCCTGCTCTGCATTGAGCGTCTCGCCAGTCAGCGCCATCTCTGCTGCGCGGGCATACCCGATCACGCGCGGCAGCAACCAGCAACCGCCATCGCCTGGCACTATGCCTACCTTCACAAAGCTTTCTGCAAAACGCGCCGCAGTGGATGCAATGCGGATATCGCACATGCAGGCCAGATCATTGCCAGCACCGATAGCCGCGCCATTGACGGCGGCAATCAAGGGCACACGACATTTTGCAAATGCACGCGGAATGCGCTGAATTCCTGCACGATACCGTGCTGTGATTTCCTCGGGCGAGCCAGCAAACATGCCCTGTCGATCGCGCATTTCACTCACATTGCCACCCGAGCAAAACGCACTGCCAGCGCCAGTAAGCACAGCTGCGCGCACCGTCAAATCCGCATCTAGCTCAGCGAGCACAGTTTCAAAGGCCGCAAAACAGTCTTCGCCCGAGAGGGCATTGCGCGTCTGGGGTCGGTTGAGCGTGATCAGCGCAACATGCCCGTGCCGCTCTACGAGTAGCGCAGGTGGCGCTGATGTCATAAGCCCAGCACCCGCTCGGCATTGCCGTGCATAATTTTTTCCATCACCTCTGGCTTGTAGCCCAGCTCATCCCACTCTTTGAAAATGCGCGCGTAAGGCAAGCTCGGGTAATCGCTACCAAACATGATCTTGTCTTGCAGGCGACCCCGTATGTCTACCTTTAGGTTGCCCGGAAAATGCTTGGGGGCCCAGCCCGACATCTCCCAATACACATTGCCTTTGTGCAGTGCCACTGCCGTGGTTTCCTCCACCCAAGGCCAACCGGGGTGCGCCATGATGATTTTGAGATTCGGGAAGTCCGCGGCCAGATCGTCAATTGCACCGGGATGCGCATGTCGAATGCGCGCGCCGTTGCCGCCGGGCATACCCGCGCCCATACCCGTGGTACCGACATCGATCATCACGGCTGCGCCCAATGCGTTGATCTCTTCAAACAGCGGATAATAGTGCCGATCATTCACCGCAAAATGCTGCATGATGGGGTGAAAGTGAAAGCCAATGAAGCCCAGCTCGGTCACGGCGCGCTTGACTTGCCGCATTGCAATTTCACCTTTGGCGGGCTCCACCGAGCCCCAGCACTGAACGATGCGCTCAGGATGGCGCTTCCACATGTCATGCACGTACTCGTTATCGCAGGGCACAGTGGCCACCGTGGTTTCTAGATCGAGCGCCACAAGACAAGCTTGCACACCCGCGCCAGCGAATTCAGCGATCACGTCCTCCTCGCTTTTGGCCACCCACTCGCGCTTCCAATACCGCGCCAGCTCCGCAGGATAAGGCCCCTGCGAATCAATCCAGCGCTGGGTGCCGGGGTAGCAATGCAGATCAATGATTTTCATAATGATGAATTTATTTCAAATTTAAAAGCGAATTTCGTAATTTTTGCATCGACTAGCGGTTGATTTGACTTAAATTTTGGCTTCTTCCAGCAATTTCTGTGCAATCACCTCGCCCAGTGCCTTTTTAGACACTTTGCCGAAAGTAGACACCGGAAAATCATGCAAAACTTCCATCCGCTCGGGCAGTTTGAAGCGGGCGATTTCCTGCATTTGTAAAAACGCAACCAAAGTCTTCAAATCCAGCGTTGCGCCGGTTTTCAATATCACGAAGGCGCACATCTTCTCTCCCATGGCTGCGTCGGGCATGGGTACGCAGGCTACGTTTTGCACCGTCGGGTGCATGAGGATGAGGTTTTCCACCTCTTCAGCGCTGATTTTTTCACCGCCTCGGTTGATCAAATCCTTCTTGCGGCCTTCGACGATATAGTTGCCCGACGGGTGCTTTTTCATCAGGTCACCCGAACGGTAGAAGCCATCGGGCGTGAACTGGCGGGCGTTGTATTCGGGCACACCAAAATAGCCGCGCAATGTATAGGGCCCGCGCACAGTGAATTCGCCCACTTCGCCGTCGGGCACCTCGCATCCGTCATCATCGAGCAGCAGTACTTCATCGTCCGCACAAACGGGGCGGCCACAGGTCTCCAGCTTGACGATTTCGGGGTCGTCTGCATGCACGAACATCAGCGTGCCCTCGCTCATACCAAAGTTTTCCTGCACAAAGCAATTGGTAAACAGCTGCCTCGTGCGCAGCCGCACCTCGGGCTGCATACGCTGACCGCCGCTTTGAATCAGACGCACTGAGCACAAATTGCGCCCTGCGACGCTCGGGTCGTTGATCAGGCGAATCAGCAAAGCGGGAACGACTTTAATATGCGTCACGCCATGCTTTTCGATCAGATCAAACATATCTGCAGGCCGCGTGTTGGCATGCAAAACTACCTTTGCGCCATGGAAGAAAAAGCCTTGAATGCCGGGGCAGGCTAGCGGCAGATTGTGCGCAATGGGAAGCACCAACAGCAGCACAGAATCTCCCGTGACCTCGGTGACTGCGGCGGCAGCTTTGGAGTTGTAGGCGTAATCATTATTGGTACGCGGAATTAGCTTGGGAATGCCAGTAGTGCCACCCGAGAGCTGAAAAATACAAGGATCGGTCGGGTCGATCTGAATCTCAGCCAGACGAGAAGCGGGTAGCTTAGCTGGGCGATCAATCAGCTCGCGCAAGCTCACCTCGCCCTCTCCAGCTTGACCGAGCACGATGCGAAATTTGAGCGAAGGCTGCGCCTGCTGCACGCGAGAAATCATCTCGCCAAAGCGAAACTCTGCGCCCCCCTCGCGCACGCTTTCTGGATACACGCAGGCAGCAGCCCGCGACAGCTCTACAAACTGGTTGATCTCGGCAAAACGGTGGGTGACCAGCGCCGCAATCGGGATAGCACCGATTTTTTGCAGCGCAAAATACAACAATACGAATTCATTCACATTGGGCAACGTGGGCACCACGCGATCCAACGGTTTGAAACCCAACTCCAGCAAATTCAAAGCGAGGTTGGTGGTGATGCGGTCAATGTCGGCATAAGTAAAAACCTTCTCGCCATCAATCAAGGCGACGCGATCCGCATAGCGTTTGAACACGGCATCAAACTCCTGTGCAATCGTCTGATCTTGCCAATAGCCCTTGGCGCGGTAGCGCGCAGCAAATTCGGGCGGAAACGGCACAACGCCTTCAAGCATGTTCTTCTCCTTTAAGTGCTGCTGGTGAAGCCACCATCGATCACGATGATCTCTCCGGTGACGAATTTCATACCAGTGATCAGGCTGAGCATGGCATCGGCCACGTCATCCGCAGTCACGCAGCGCTTGAGCGGCGTGGCTTTGGCGCGTGCGCCCATCATGTCCGCATACTTGTCGCCCAGCATGCGCTCCATCCAATCGCCCTCCATCCAGCCGGGTGCCACAGCGTTCACGCGAATGTGAGGTCCCAAATTCCAAGCCAAGGTTTTGGTGAGATTCACCACCGCCGCTTTACTGGCGGCATAAGGCAGCGGCTGCGGGCCGGGGCGTAGGCCCACGATGCTGGCGGTGTTCACCACCGCCGGATCGCCGCCCTGCTCTTTGGATTTTTTGAGCAAAGGCACGGCCGCTCGCGTAACCTGAAATAAGCCGCGCACATTCACTGCAAAAGTGCGGTCCCATTCATCAAGGTCAAGGCTTTCTAAATTTTTGACCTTCCATTTGGCCGTCGTCCCCGAATTGTTGACCAAGGCATCCAGATGGCCAAACTCTGCCTCGATGGTTTTCATCATGGCGCGCACAGCCGCCTCATCGCTTACATCGGCCTGCACCAGCAGCGCTAGTCCGCCCAGCGCCTGCACCTCGACTGCCAAAGCTTGCGCCGCTTTCGCACTCGATGCGTAGTTGATGGCTACATCAAAGCCAGCACGGGCCAAGGCCAGCACCGCGCTTCGGCCAATGCCCGTGGCACCGCCAGTAACTAAGGCTTTTTTCCGAATAGTCATAAAAATTTCTTTCGCCCGGTTATTGAGGCTGGATACCCAAATCACTCACCAGTTTTTTGGCCACGCGCTGCTGAGCAGCAAAGAATTCGCGGCTGGAGGCTAAGCTGTCTTGTCGGGGGTAAACGCCCATGTCATTAAGGCGCGTTACCACCTCTGATGCAGCCGTGATTTTGTTGATTTCGGTATTTAGGCGCTGCGCCACGTCAGGCGGTGTGCCCACAGGCACAATGATCTGAAACCAGCCCACTACGTCGTATCCTGGATAGGTTTCAGCCACCGTAGGAATATCCAAGCCTGGAAGGCGCTGGGCTGAAGTGACAGCTAAGGGCTTGAGTCGCCCCGATTTGAAATGCTGCAACAGGCCTGGCACACCGTCAGCCACAAGCGTCACCTCGCCAGCAAGCAAAGCCACCACAGCAGCAGGTGGGCCTGGGTAGGGAACGGTGGTAAGACCCATTGCACCCATTTTGTTGACCACCTCACCAGCCAAGTGGGGCAGAGAATTGATCTGTGGTGCAGCAAAATTCAGTTTACCTGGCGCAGCCTTGGATTGACGAGCCAAGTCGTTCAAGCTGTTGATACCGCTCGCTGAACTTGTAGCCAATACCAGCGGGCTGATGCCAACTGTGGCCACGGAGGTCAGGTCGGTATCAGGGTTGAACTGCGGGTTTTTATAGACCAATGGCGTGATCGTACCCATCGCTGCGGGTACGAATCCGATGGTGTAGCCATCATTCGGGGAGCGCGCCAGTGCTGACATACCTGGTATCCCGCCTGCCCCCGGACGGTTTTCCACTACTACCCCCTGACCCAGTGCCGCACCTAGTCGTTCGCCCAGCATACGGGCAATCACATCAGGTGCTGCACCCGGACCCGCGGGCACGATCATCTTCACAGGCTTATTGGGCCAAGTCTGCGCCAGAGCCTGCGGGCTTGCGGCGAGGTATGTCAATGCTGCGACAAAGCCTGCGGCACCCATAAGTTTGGACGTGATGAAGGAAAAATTGCGCTGCGTTGTACGCAGGATTGAAGGTCTCATGGTTGCTCTCCAAGGTTGGAATAAACCACACTGTACGCAGCTTGAGCGTTTCATAATAGAGGGCAAAATTATATAAGTGATGCAAAAATGTGAACACAATAAGCCATACTTGAAACTTCACAATACCTATCTATCTTCATGAAACTCAATCAACTGCGTGATCTCGTGGCCATCGTGCAATGCGGCAGCTTGCGTGCGGCGGCTCGCCATCTGGGCGTGGCGCAATCGGGGCTGACACGCAGCATCCGCGTATTGGAAAAGGAATGTGGAGGAAATCTATTTGAACGCGATGCGAAGGGCATGATCCTGACACCGATTGGTCAGATGTTCTACCAGCGCGCCAGCACAGCTGTGAGCGAGCTACGGCGCGCCAAGGAAGAGATTGCGCAGGTGCGGGGCGGCACACAGGGCAATATCACGGTGGGGCTGTCAATCATGCCGCATGTGGGCATGCTGCCCTTTGCACTGCGTGCGTTTTACCAGCGCTTTCCTGGAGTAGTGCTCAAAATCATTGAGGGTTTGTACCCTGCGATTGAGCCCGGTCTACGCAATGGAAACATAGATTTTTATATCGGCGCTGCCGCACAAACCATGCCGAATACAGGCTTAATTTGTGAAGTATTGTTTGAAAATACCCGCATCGTCGTTGGCCGCAAAGGGCATCCACTGGCTGGTGCACGCACGCTGGGTGAACTCACGCAAGCAGAGTGGGCCACACCATCACTTGACCTGAACGCCACTATTGATTTGAACGCGTTATTCGCAAGCTTTGGTCTGCCTCCACCCAACATCCGTTTGCAAGCCCATTCAGCTATGACGGTGCTCACAGCCCTGTCCAGCACGGATCTGCTGGCGATGCTGCCTCGCCAATGGATGGACTGGCCGTTAACACAAAACGTGCTGCAACCCATCATCATCCAAGAGCATTTGCAAGCACCAGATATTCTCTTTGTGCGACGCGTCGATTTGCCACTCACGCCAGCGGCTGAGTATTTCTGTGATTTGCTGCGTAGACGCGGGCCCTGAGTGAGCGATACTACTAAAGAACTCACGCCAAAGCCCTGCAGGCAAAAGCGCTGTACTAAGGCGGCTTGGGTTTTGAGTGCGGCAAAGGCAGTCAATTAAGAAAGGGCTTTCGTTGATGTCTCTGATTGTTTATCAACTAAGAATTGCGCAAAGCGCTAGTATTTCATTTGCATTTGCATTTGCATTTGCATTTGCATTTGCATTTGCATTTGGTAAATGATCGAAAAAGCGCAAAAAATCCTATTTTGATAGCAAACTATGATCATATGACAGTGACATTGGCCTAGAAATCATAAATTGAAGCACTCTACCCCACTGGGGGTTGCACAAAATAGCGCGCCTGCTCCAGCCAACGGCCGTCGACCTGCTGCGCCAGTTGCGCGACCAAGCGTGCGCCTTTGCGCGGATATATCTGTGAATCCCAAGCCGCTTGCAAGACCTGAGGCACTTGGCTGGCGTTCAGGGCAGAAGTCTGGCCTTGCGTGGCAAATGCACCAGCGGCCAAGCTGGCAGGCGGCATCCAGTCTGGTCGCACAAGCTCTAGGTAGCGGTATCCATTGGAGCGGTGGTAAGTCGCAGCTGCATCCCCCTCCACCTCGCCCCAGCTTTCAAACGGCAGCCACCAGCCTTTGCAGTGCGCAGGGTTGAGCGCAGCGCAAGGGGGAATGGGCTGGCCGTGGCGGTAAAACATCCAGCCTTTGGCAAAAGCTTGGGGCTGCCATGTGTGTGCGCTCCACGGCGCGGGTGGGCGGTGGCCCAGTTGTTTGACCAGGAGTTTGCTGACTTTTTGGTCAAAGGTTTCATCGGAATCAGGGCCGACAAAATCACGCAACTGGGCGGGCGCTGGGCCACTGGCTTGACAAAGAAAAAATTTAACGGCCAGCTCCCAGTGCAGACTCTGGCCGCTGGGGCTGTGCAGGAGAAAGTCGATTTCGCCTAGGGTGGTGTGGCTGATGGCTGGCTTGGGGGCGAACCCTTCGACAAGCTCGGCGCGAACGGAGTTGGGCGCGTGGCGCAGGGCGATGTTTTGCGCCTCTAGGCGGTGCAGCGGGCCGTGGCTTAAAAAGAAGGCCAGCAGGCGCTCGGCCATGCGGCCTAGGCGCAGGTGGCCGGGCTGCTTGCCTTGCACGCTGTCGCGGGCAGACTGCACGCTTTGCGCAAGGGGCGTGGGGTCTTGGGCCAGTGTAGCTAGCCATGCCTCAATAGCCCGCACTTCTGGTGGGCTAAAGTGCACAATGGATGCGCTAACACCCAGCTGGGAAATAGCGGCATCCGAGAGCAGCGGCGGGGACAGAAGCAGCCAGTGCAGCGCTGCAAGCAGGGCGCTGGGTTCAGGCTGGAGGCGACTGGAATCAGACAATCAATTGCAGACAACAGGCATCAATTGAAGATGAATGCTGGCATGTCATCCATGGCGTTTAGCTGCGTTTTCACCCATTTTTTTAGTGCTTTGTCATCGGCGATTAAGGTGGTTTCGTAGCGAATTTGGGCAATACTGGCTTCTAAACGCTTGGCGTTGCTGCGCAGGCGCTGCGCCAGTTGGCTGTCGGTAATGGGCCCTGTCACCGGCAGGGCGCACTGGTAGCGAAACGCTTGGTTCATGCTGCGCAGCTCGCCCGCAAGGCTGGTGGCCTGCTCTTTGAGCACACGGTTGAAATGGCGCAGCTTGTCTGCGACCATGCTGCCCATACCGCGTGGGTTGAGCTGCTCCACCTGCAGCTGCAATTGCAGCAAGGCCATGAGGTCTTTTTTGTCGTTGGCGGCATTAACCTGCACCATGAGGCTGTGTTTACGGGCACGCTCGGCTTCGTCGGGCTCTCGGTCGGGGTGCAGGGCGCTGGCCAGTTTGCGGTAAATGTCGCGCAGCGCTTTGCCCGCGTCAAGTTCTTCTTGCTCTGCAGCTTGTAGCTTTTTAGATTTTTTGCGTTTGGCATCTTTGGCGGTTTGGCGTGCTTGCTCTTGCTGCATTTGCTGGCGCATCACGGCATCAAAAATGGCTTCGGGTGAGTCAAGCGATGGGTCGTTGGGGTCAAATCCAAAATTTTCGCTCAGGTGTGCACGCATCTCCTTGAACATTTCTTCTTTTTCTTGGCTATCGTCTAAATCGCCGTCTAGACCATCTTCATCGCCGTCGTCATCTTCAGGGAACAACCGGTCATAAATGGCGCGCATCGCCTCTTGTGAAGGCCCATGCAGCAGGTCTACGATGAGCTCATACATGATGTCAACGATATCTTCGCGCAGCGATTTGGACAAACCCTGGCCTTGCAAGCGGCCGTCCAAATAAGCCACCAAGGCGGCCATGGCCACTTGCTGCTGCTGGCGCAAAGGGTCAAATTTTTTGGCATCTTGCGCCCGAAAGTCGTCTATTTTCTTCTTGAGCGCTTCTATGGCCTGCTTGGACTGCTCTATTTTTTCTAGCAGCTGGTTAAACAGCTTTTGCTCGGGCGCTAAAACTTGGCCTGCAATGGCCAAAGCGGTAGATTGGCTTTTCAATGCGCTACTCCCACGCAGCCAAGTATTCGTCCCAGTGCGATTGCGTGGGCGCTAGGTTGCCCAAGGTTTCTTTTACAAAGGCAATCTCGGTGTCGTATTCTTTTTCGGTCAAGCCAGCGCGCATTTTTTGAAAGCGCAGGTAGACCAAATAGGTGTTCATCACATCGGTTTCGCAGTATTTGCGGATATCGTCTACTTTTCCGTCTAAATATTGCGGATACACCTGCGAACCGTCCATGCCCAGCTTGCCCGGAAAGCCGCAGAGCTTGGCCATGGCGTCTAGCGGCGCATTGTTTTTGGGTTGGTACATAGCCAGCAAATCCATCAAGTCTAGGTGCCGCATGTGGTAGCGGCTGATGTAGTTGTTCCATTTGAATTCGCGGTCGTCGTCGCCCAAATCCCAATATTTATCCGCCACCACGCCGTGCTTGAGGCCGCGGTAGTGCAGCACTGGCAGGTCAAAGCCGCCGCCATTCCAGCTGACCAGCTGGGGGGCATGTTTTTCAACGGTGTTAAAAAACTGCTTGATGACTTTGCCCTCGGAGGCATCGTCGCGGTCCACAAAACTGTGGATTTTGAGGCCATCGGCATTGCGAAACACCGCGCTGATGCACAGCACACGCTGTAGGTGCAGGGGCATGAAGTCGCTTTTATTGGACGCTTTGCGCTCTGCTACCCAAGCTTCATAGACCTGCGCGTCGGTGTGCTCGGCGGGCGCATGGCCTAGGGCGCGTAAGCCCGCTACATCGGGAATGGATTCAATGTCAAATACCAAGACGGGCCATGTCATATGCAATAGCCTTTAGCGCGCAGGCAGGTATTTAGCCGGATCCACCGGCTTGCCTTGGCGGCGAATCTCAAAATGCAGCTTCACGCGGTCAGCATCACTTTGCCCCATTTCGGCAATTTTTTGGCCTTTTTTCACGTTTTGGTCTTCTTTGACCAAGAGCGTTTGGTTGTGCGCGTAAGCAGTTAAATAGGTGTTGTTGTGCTTGAGGATAATCAGGTTGCCATAGCCGCGCAAGCCCGCCCCCGCATACACCACGCGGCCATCGGCGCTGGCTTGCACAGCATCGCCTAGCTTGCCGCTGATGTCCAAACCTTTGTTTTTGGCTTCGTCAAAGCCAGCAAGCACACTGCCCGCAGCAGTGGGCCAAATCCATGCCAACTCGTCGTCACCGGCGGAGCTAGCAGGCGCGGGGGCACTCGCGGCAGGCCGAGCCGCACTGGCTGCTGCCACAGGCGGCAGGGCAGCCGCCGTTGCTGTGCCAGAGCTTACTGGTTTTGCAATCACCACTTCCGTGCCAGCAACTGGAGGAATCACCCGCAGCACTTGGCCCACCTCCAGCGCATTGAGGTTAGGCAAAGCGTTCCAACGGCCTATTTCACGCCAGTTTTGGCCGTTTTCTAGGCCAATTCGAATCAAAGTGTCACCAGGCTTGACGGTGTAATAACCCGGTTTGCCAGCATTTTCAATACCCGGTGGTGGCTTGACCACGGCGGTGGCGCTGCCAGCGGCGGCCGCGCTGGCGGGGGCAGATGCGGTGGGCGCTGGGGCGTTGACACCTGTGCCACGGTCTTCTACTGGCGCACGGTTGAGCACTGGCGCAGTAGATTTGCCACCCGAAGCGCAGCCAACCAGCAGCACCGCCATGCCCAAAGCAAGCCCTGTCGTGCTGAATTTAAGCCATTGTTTAAACCCGTTATTCATCGTATTTCCCTCTTGGCGCAGCAAAATCTCTTTGCTAGCCGAATGTATTGACTTTTAGCTTACTGCACCCCTGATTTTAGGGGTACAAAATGCACCGCCTCCAACCGTTGTTGCGATATACCTTGCGGTGTTTTGTCCACCACCACCAAGGCCTGACCACCGCCTGCCCCATGCACTGGCGCAATAATGCGTCCGCCCACGGCCAATTGGTCGATCCAAGCCTGCGCAATGGCCTCGCCTCCCGCTGCAGCAATAATGCCCGCGAAAGGCGCGCCCTGCATATCGCCCAGCATGCCATCCCCCAAGATCAACCGCACGTGACCCAAGCGAAACGGGCGCAAATTTTCTCGGGCTTTTTCATGAAGGCCTCGCAAGCGTTCAATGCTATAAACTTCGGTGCAAACATGGCCTAAAACAGCGGCTTGGTAGCCACACCCTGTGCCAATTTCAAGCACCCGTCCAAGCTTTTTGCCCGCTGGCGTGTGGGCTAGCAAAAGCTCAATCATCCGCGCCACCACATTGGGCTTAGAAATAGTCTGGTTCAAACCAATAGGCAAGCTGGTGTCTTCATAAGCCTGATTCACCAAAGCACTGTCAATAAACCGGTGGCGCTCTACCGCACGCATTGCAGCGAGCACGCGCGGGTCGGCGATTCCTTGTTGAGCCAGTTTTTCAACCATGCGCTCGCGCACTGCACGGGAGTCTAGGCCATAACCAGACGGCATATTGCGGGTATTTTGCGGACTGGCTGTTTGTGGCTTTTTAGCCGATAGCGCTTTGCTGTAATCAAAGTCTACTATTTTTTTAATAGCGTATTGAGTGACCTGATTGACTACTTTTGCAGGTGCCGTGTCGGCCACAGCAGAGCGCGCCGGGAAACTGGGGCGCACTTTCTGGGGCGCAGGGTTTTGCATGGCTGGGTTACGCTGCGGCACGGCTGGCCAGCCTACCCGCCCAGTCGCCCAAAGCGTCGTGCTCGGTCAAGTCCACCTGCAAAGGCGTGATGCACACGTGCCCAGAGCGCGCGGCGGCAAAATCGGTGCCGTCACCCGCGTCTTGCGCAGCGCCTGCAGCACCAATCCAATACATGGTCTCGCCGCGTGGATTGCGCTGCGCAATCATCGGCTCTGCGGCATGCCTGCGGCCTAATCGGCAGACTTTGGGGCTCAAAATTTGGTCAAACGGCAAATTGGGAATGTTGACATTGAGCAACCACGGCTTGCCAAAAGTGTGGGTATGCAGCCCGCTATTGAGCCCTTGTGCAATCAGTGTAAGCACAAGTTCACGGGCGGTCTGGGCGGCGGCGTCCAAATGCTCCCAGCCCTTGTCCACCTGCGAAAAAGCCAAGGCGGGAATGCCAAACAAATAGCCCTCCATGGCCGCACCCACCGTGCCACTGTAAATCGTATCGTCCCCCATATTGGCACCGTTGTTGATGCCCGAAACCACCAGATCGGGCTTGTAGCCCAAAAGCCCCGTCAGAGCAATGTGCACGCAATCAGCAGGGGTGCCATTGACCACCCGAAAACCGTTGGCCGCTTGGCTCACATACAAGGGCGTGTGCAGGGTTAGCGCATTGGACTTAGCGCTGTTGTTTTGCTCAGGCGCTACCACCTCGCATTGGGCAATGTCTTTGAGTGCTTCGTACAAAGCCACGATTCCGGGGGCTTGGTAGCCATCGTCATTAGAAATCAAAATTTTCATACTTGAAATTATAGGATTGCACAAAATTGCTATAAATTGCAGAGCAAGATATGACCATATGGCGGTGACATTGGTCTGAAAAAGCCTACAAAAAGATACGTCAGTATCCAATAAATATCGAATGTCCGTCGCTAGAGGGACAAACCCGCTTCCACCGCCGCCGTAGCCCGATTATCATTTGCCAACAGGTTGATTTTGACCTAGAAAACACAGGAAAACCACCATGCACGCTTGGCTTTGCGAAAACCCCACCGGAATCGACGCCCTCACCTGGAAAGAGCTGCCCACGCCCACGCCCGCCGCCGGGCAGGTGCTGATCGAGATCAAGGCCGCTTCGCTCAATTTTCCTGATCTATTGATCGTGCAAAACAAATACCAAATGAAGCCCGCCCTGCCCTTTGTGCCCGGCTCAGAATACGCAGGCATTGTGCAAGCCGTAGGCGAAGGGGTCACGCACCTCAAAGTCGGTCAATCCGTGGCCTGCCTCTCAGGCACGGGCGGCTTTGGCACACACACTGTAGCGCCTGCCGCCCTGTGCATGCCGCTTCCCGCAGGTTTTGGCCATGTCGATGCAGCGGCCTTCATCATGATTTATGCCACCAGCTACCACGGCTTAATCGACCGCGCCGCGCTCAAAGCGGGCGAGACGGTGCTAGTGCTGGGCGCGGCCGGTGGCGTAGGCAGCTCGGCCATTCAAATTGCCAAAGCGGTGGGGGCAAAGGTGATTGCCGCAGCCTCCACCGATGAAAAATGCGCCCTGTGCAAATCCATAGGCGCAGACGAAGTCATCAACTATTCCACCGAAAACCTGCGCGAGCGCATCAAAGCGCTCACCGATGGCAAAGGCCCAGACGTGATTTATGACCCCGTGGGCGGCGATTTTGCCGAGCCCGCGTTTCGCTCTATTGCATGGCGCGGCCGCTACTTGGTGGTGGGCTTT
>JANOYR010000253.1:0-1519 GCA_031428975.1 Polaromonas sp.
CCAAGGTGGCCAGCGGCGCAGCCGAGACCATGCCGTACTTTATGGTGACCAACCTGGCACGCACGCTGGGTGAGCTCAAAGAACGCAATATTTGGATTATTGGCACCAGCGATGATGCCACCAAGACGATTTACGATGTGGACCTGAAAGGCCCTGTGGCCTTGGTGCTGGGCGCAGAGGGGGCCGGCATGCGCCAATTGACGCGCAAAACCTGCGACGAGTTGGTCAGCATACCCATGCGCGGCGCTGTAGAAAGCCTGAATGTGTCGGTGGCCAGCGGCGTATGCCTGTATGAGGCGCTGCGCCAAAGAACGTGAACTGGGCCTTGTATGTGCAAGCAAGGTCTAGACTGGAGTTTCAATGCATTTAAGGATATGGATATGAAAATCAATAAAACCGCTATTTTTTTAGTAGCTGCTTGCGCAATACTGGTATTGGCTAGCTGCACACAAGAGCAACAAAACAAGATTCAAAGGGATATTCAAAACTGGACAGGTACTAATGGTGTACTTGAGATTTATGCAGGCGATAAAGTAGCGCGGCGGTTTTTAAAAATCGACAAACTCTCGACTGCGATGGGAACCGACGATAACAAACCGCGCCCTTACCGTTTTGGCTATGGGGTGTTGGACGAAAATCTCAATATGATGGTCGATGCCAACGAAAAGCGTGTGTATTTTGAGATCAGCGACTACGCTTCCAACTACGTCTTTTTTGAAAACCCAAGGTAAAAACCATGGACCTGTCACGCTTTCCCCGCAGACGTTACACGTCTTTTGCCACGCCGCTGGAGTTCATGCCACGCTTTTCAAGCGCTCTGGCCGCCAGTTGCCCGGGCGGAGTCGGCCCCCAAATGTGGATCAAGCGTGACGACATGCTGGGCTTGTTCCCCGGGGGTAATAAAACCCGAAAACTTGAGTTTTTGGTGGCCGATGCACTGGCGCAGGGTGCCGACACGCTGATTACCTGCGGTGCGCCGCAGTCTAACCATTGCCGAATTACCTTGGCCGCAGCCGTTAAAGAGGGGTTGAAGTGTCGCTTTGTGATTGAAGAGCGGGTGCCGGGCAGCTTTAGCGAAACCGCCAGTGGCAACCACTTTATGTTTCGCTTGATGGGAGTAGAGGCCTTGACCGTGCTGCCTGCGGGCAGCGATATGCTGGCGGCAATGAGTGCAGTGGCTGACGCGTTGGCAGCGCAAGGGCGCAAGGGCTACATCATTCCTGGCGGCGGCTCCAACGCCTTGGGTGGCCTGGGCTATGTGGCGTGTGCGCAGGAGCTGCAGCAGCAGTTTTTTGAACAAAACGTACAAATTGACCGTGTCGTCGTGGGCTCGGGGAGTTCGGGCACGCATGGTGGCTTGTTGGCAGGTTTTTTAGGCAATCACATCGCGATCCCTATTGTTGGCATTGGGGTCAGCCGAGACCCAGCCCAGCAAGAGCCTATGGTACTTAAAGAGGCGCAGGCGGTGGCTGATTTACTGGGCTTGGACATGACCATTCCCCGGGACAAAGTGGTCAGT
>JANOYR010000254.1:0-4159 GCA_031428975.1 Polaromonas sp.
AATGCGGGTAACGGAGGCAACACAAGCGTTGCGCTCCCCAAAATCTACACCGCCAACTGGTTCAGAAAAGACGCCAACGGCCAATTCGTTTGGCCCGGCTACGGCGACAACATGCGCGTGCTCGCATGGATCATCGACCGCATAGAAGGCAAAGCCGCCCAAGGCACAGACCACTTACTAGGCACTAGCCCCCGTTTTGAAGACATCACCTGGACGGGCCTGAACTTCACCGCCGACCAGTTCACCCAAGTCACCAGCATCGACAAAGCAGCTTGGCAAGCCGAGCTAAAACTGCACGACGAACTCTTCGCCCAACTGCACCACCATTTGCCGCAGGCGCTGGTGGATACGAAGGCCAAGCTTGAGGCGCGACTAGCTGCCTAAAGTCTAAGTAAACGCTCCCCCATGCAAAAAGCCGCTGAATTTCAGCGGCTTTTTGCGTTTTTGGCCTGCTTGTTACACATTCGTCATCAATATTGAGGATGCGTAGCAGCCGGCAAAAGGATAAGCTCGATAGTGTTTAGCTTGTACATCTTAACTTAAACTTTTTGGAGATCAATCATGAGTATGAATATTCCCAGCTCTACGATAAACGTTGGACAGAAAATAGAACTAGAAATGGGTGACACAGGAGGAGCATTTGTGTCTTTGCACTTTGTCATTCCTAATCAGAAAACCTATAAATTTCAAGATACTTACTCTGGCAAATTAATGATCCCGATTAAATTACCAGTGGGAGAGCATGATTGTGTGCTTCATGTATTTGCTTACCCTGATGGTGTAAGTCCGACGGTCAACACAACACTAAAAATTAATGGTGTCTTAGCAGCACAATTAACAACGAAAACACCACCTAACGGTAGCGCATTGTATAAGTTTGGGAATATCAAACTAATTGTTACCTGAGGAGCAAAGCATGAAATCAAATCACTTTGGAGGCAATGCCTCACTAGAAGTAGCCAACAGCTGCTCTATCGCGAAATTCACTATCGTAGTTTTAACAATCGGTCTAAACGTACTGCCATGCATTACGCATGCGCAAGAGTCAAAAACACTGAAAGACTTTTTAGTCGATATTGGATCATCACCAGTATCGGCTTCAGATTTAATTGGAGCCACGGGTAGCGCTATTAATAACGTGCAGTTCCCCAAAGATATTTGGTTAGCACTTAGCCCGATCTCAGATCGAACTACCAAAGCTGGTTACGGTTTGGCGATAGCTCCCGCGCGTACTTCGTTTTTAGGGATGGGCGGAAAAGCTTATTTCGATAATTCATTTAATCGTTTGTGGGGCGGAACAAGCTTTAGCTACGCTGAAAATATTTCTGAGTATTCTGGCTCAACATATTCAAAACAAGGCTTTTCTGTTCAAGCTAGTTCGTACTTTAAATCCGAGGACGATCCAATTTGGATTGATTATCAGGGTTGGCAAAGCTGTGAGGAAAGAAAGCGCATCGAAGCAGATATAGTCAAATCTAAGTCAGAGTCAGAGACTAATGAGCTTATGACAAAACTTCAAACAGCCACAAAAAAATGTGGCGCAGATAACAAGAAAGCTAAGCAGTCGAAATGGAATGCTGGAAAATATTCCATTTCCTACGGAAGTGCTTCGATACGGCCTAAATCAGGCGTTGGGCAGTCCCTTGGGCTGGGCGATACATTGGCTCTGAGCATCGTAATTCCAGCGGGAGCTAACGGCGCTTTGAACTTGTCTATTCGTCGCGTGACTAAAGAACTAGATTTGTCCACGATAGCTGGTACTCCCCTCTATAAAAAATCTAGCATTAGCGCGGTGCGTTACACGGTTGGGGCCACTGAAGATAACAATTTGCGCTTATTAGCTGAAATCAGCAATGCAAATGGCGCTCAATCGTTGCAAAGTAATGCAGTGTTCAAATCTGCCTTGGGTATCGACTGGAGGATCGTGGATGGGGCTTGGTTAGAGTTCCGTCTCGGCAGGAGTAAGGCAATTGATAATGGTTCAGTGGAAACAAAAGGCCTTTTGAGTTTCAATATTTCGTCGAATGCAGTAGGCTTCAAGTAGATAAGTGATCGAATTGTCTTATTATTGTTTGCCAATTCAGTTTCATTCGGCGATATTGAAGTATTGCCTGAAGACGTTTTAGATCTGTAGTGGATTGAGCAAAACTTTTTACTCAGTCAGCGCAGATGTCAACTGCGGCGCTAGTCCAACTAGCGCCGCTTTTCCTTGCAGCGCCCGCTTCTGCCATCCCTGTCCGCGCGACATGGCATCTTGCCATGCGGCTGCTAGGCCATCAGGATCGCGCTCTGCGCAGTAGGCGATCAGTGCGGTGGCTTGCGCTAAGTCTTTCGACACTTTGGCTTTGAATGCACCCGTGCGTTCGCCAATGATGAGTAGTTTGTGCACGGCGTAGCGCTCTGGCGCGGGCAGGGTTACCACTACGCTGCGGCCTGTGGTGTCCAGCAGGGTGGCCTGCTGCACTTGTTCTAATGAAAACTCCATGAAGCGCAGGGGTTGCAGCGCCACGTCTAAGTTGTCCACCAAGATCGGGTCGTCGTTGTCGGCTATGCGGGGGCACAAAAAATCGATTTGGTATTCGGCTTGGGTGGGGTGCTTGTAGCTGGCGCCTGCTGCGCCTCGGTATTGCACCAGTGGCAAAAAGCCTTCTGCCATGGTGGTGATGGCGGCATGGGGCTCGGCCCTAATGTTGCTGGGCAGGGCAATAGAAATGTTGCGTCCTGCGTGTGCAAAGTCAATGTCTGCGGTTTGATCAGCGTTGGCCCAGCGGATGCCCAGCATATTGGCATAGCTTAAAAATGCATGGGTGCCCACCAGTACTCCGCCAGCCCTGAAAAATCCGTATTCGTTGAGCCGCAAGATCACGCTCAAATGCGCGCGCTGCATGGTGGCGCAGCCCAGAGTGTGTGCCACTTTGGCCAGTGGTTTTACGGCGGCATGTGGCATAGCGCTGCGCGCTTGCTCTAAGAGTGCTTGCGTGGCCTCGTTGTCTGGGCCAACGTAGATTTGCCGAATGCGTTGGTCGGCCTCGCGGTACGAAAAATACCAATGCAGCTTGCCTTTGATATTTTTGGTGGAGTAGCTGCCCTGCAAATGCGACACATCTCTGGACAGCTCCACGCCCATGGCGGCGGTATGCAGCTGCGCATAGGCGGTAGATGTGCCTACTGGTTGGTTGGTGAAGTATTGGGTGTTTGTGCTCACCCGTCAACTATACAACAAATTTTATTTTGTTGTATAGTTCACACAATTTACGCCCCAGCACGCATCCTAGCCGCATCAATCTCCGCCATTACGCGGCGGTCGGTCAAGGCGCTTTCCCAAAAAGCGCGGTCTTCTGCGGCAGTTTGGTGGCTGACTTGCCACTGGGCAAACGATGCCGCTACGGTGCGTGCAGCGCGGCGGATGGGGGCGGCTAGCAAAGCCAGTGCGGCAAAGGCTACCGTCCACAATATGACCCAAGCAGCAAACAAATGCTGGTCGGTCCAAGTGTCCATCAGCTGGCTGGCGGCAAACACGGCGGCCGATACGGCGGCGGCTATGGCGACCGTGCCCAAACCTTTGGCGCTGAAAAACTCTTTGTGGCTGGCCTGCTTGATGCTGCTGGCCATTTCGCCCATGGCGGCGGCGACATCGGCAGCGCGGACCACGCCGGGGTGCTCGGTAAAGTATGCGGGTTGGATGAAAGTGCTCATGGCGGACTCCTAGTCAATATTCCTGATAGCGGGTTTGCTTTGGGAATGGGGTGATATTAGCGTTTACCCTAATGTTTGACCACTTTAGAATAGTGATGCATACTATTCACACCATGAATTTTAGAACGCTTGATTTGAACCTGCTGCGCGTGTTTGACGAGGTGATGGCCGAGCGCAGCCTCACCCGCGCTGCGCACAATCTTTCGCTGACCCAGCCTGCCGTGAGCAATGCGCTCAAGCGCTTGCGCTATGCGCTGGGTGACGAACTGGTGCAGCGCGCAGGATTTGGCATGCAGCCTACGCCCAAAGCGCTGGAGCTGTGGCCCGCTGTGCGCAGTGCGCTACACCATTTGCAGCTTACTTTAGCGCCGGGCCAGTTTGATCCCGCCACCTCAAGTGCCACCTTTGTATTGGCTATGGCCGATGCCACCGCAGCCGAGCTAGTGCCCACGCTGATTGAAAA